>JANELJ010000001.1:0-26049 GCA_024511395.1 Gammaproteobacteria bacterium
ATGAGGGTCAAAGTTCATCAGAGTCTCCAAATGCTTACTTTAAAGATCTGAGCCTCATCTTTCAAATTAGTTCAATTTAATTTCTGGTTGTTTTTTGAGCAAAGTATGATCCGGCCCTGATAAACGGAATAATTTCCCCATCTTTCCTGCAAGTTAGGCATAATTTGCAACAATTCGTTCACTCCCGGTGAAAATTAATTAAATCCCTAGTCATTCTGGCGACGTAAAAAGGCCGGAATATCCAGGTATTTCAGATCTTCACTTTCAGCACCTGAGTGATAATCACCACCCGCTACCTTTTGCTGCTCGACCACGACCTCTTCATCCACAATAGCGGTTTTATCAATGGTAGGAATGGACTCTGCCCGTTCCTGTTCAGGTCTAACCATTTTAATTTCCGGCTTATCGCCTTCTGCAGCACGGGCAGAACCAATTCCAGTCGCGACTACGGTTACCCGCATTTCACCGCTCATATCCGGATCAATTACCGTACCTACAACAACGGTGGCATTATCGGCGGCAAAGGATTTAATGGAATTACCCACTTCCTCAAATTCACCAATAGACATATCCATACCGGCTGTAACATTAACCAGAATACCTTTGGCACCGGACAGATCCACACCTTCCAGCAACGGACTGGAAATTGCACGTTCAGCTGCATCAGTAGCACGTGCTTCACCGGTTGCACTGCCGCTGCCCATCATGGCCATACCCATTTCTGACATTACAGTACGCACATCAGCAAAATCCACATTGATCAGACCGGGACGGGTGATCAGTTCAGAAATCCCCTGAACCGCATTAAGCAATACATTATTTGCTTCCTTAAAGGCATCCAGCAAGGTAGTGCCTTTACCCAGAACCGACTGCAGTTTTTCATTTGGAATAGTAATCAGAGAATCAACGTATTCACGCAGTTCACTAATACCGTCTTCTGCCTGTCCCATTCGACGAGGACCTTCCCAAGGGAATGGCTTGGTTACAACCGCTACTGTCAGAATGCCCATATCCCTGGCAATTTCCGCCACAATAGGTGCGGCGCCTGTTCCAGTACCACCGCCCATACCGGCCGTAATAAACAGCATATCTGTACCTTCGACGGCTTCCATAATACGGTCACGATCTTCAATTGCCGCTTCTCGGCCAACCGTTGGATTAGCACCAGCACCCAGTCCTTTGGTAATATCATTACCAATCTGCAGAACGGTACGGGCAGATGAATTAGCCAGCGCCTGAGCATCAGTATTGGCACAGATAAAATCCACCCCATCCAAACTGCTGTTAGCCATATGTTCAACGGCATTACCACCACCGCCGCCAACACCCATCACTTTAATCACAGCGCGATCACTTGTTGTATCCATTAATTCAAACACTTCAACTTACTCCTTCTTTACATTTTGCAGCCAATGAAAAAGGTAAAAACTTTTTAAAATTAAAAAAATAATTATCTAAACACACACTTTAGACATCCCAGCCATCCCTAGCTCATCTATTCCTAATCCTTACTCCCCATAAGAGTTAAACCCAAACTTCCTGGATTAAAAATTTCCCTGAAACCATTTTTTCATTCTGGCCAGAATGGCCGAAAATCCTTTGCTTTCAGAGGAATCGAAGCTTTCATGCTCCTGATTCTGCTTACCGAACAAGATCAGGCCCACGCCGGTTGCATAACGTGGATCCTTGACCATATCAGTCAGACCTTCTATTTCCATAGGTACACCAATGCGTACCGGCATATGGAATACTTCTTCTGCCAGTTCCACAGCCCCTTCCATTTTTGAACTTCCTCCGGTCAGTACCACACCGGAGGCACAAAATTCTTCCAGACCGCTGCGCTGTAATTCATTTTTAATCAGCGTGAACAGTTCTTCATAACGCGGTTCAACCACTTCTGCCAGTACCTGCCGGACCAGCCTGCGCGGCGGACGATCACCCACACTGGGCACTTCAATAGTTTCTTCCGGATTCGTCAGCTGGCGCAGTGCACAGGCATGTTTAATCTTGATTTCTTCAGCGTATTTGGTCGGCGTTCTCAGGGCCACAGCAATATCATTAGTTACCTGATCCCCGGCAACTGGAAAAACCCGGGTATGTTTAATGGCACCGTTCTGATAAATGGCCACATCTGTTGTGCCGCCGCCAATGTCCACCATGCAGACACCCAGTTCTTTTTCATCTTCTGTTAATACCGAATAGCTGGAAGCCAGTTGTTCCAGAATAATATCGTCCACTTCCAGATCACAGCGGTGAATGCATTTAACAATATTCTGCACCGCACTTTCAGCTCCGGTAACCATATGCACATCCACTTCCAGACGTACTCCGGACATACCCACCGGTTCACGAATACCTTCCTGATCATCAATTAAAAACTGCTGGGGCAGGACGTGCAGAATTTTCTGATCCGTTGGAATAGCCACTGCACGAGCCGCATCCATTACCCGCTCCAGATCATCAGTGGTCACTTCCTTATCACGAATGGCGACCATCCCGTGGGAATTAAGGCTGTTAATATGACTGCCGGCAACCCCTACAAACACCGAATGTATTTCACAACCGGCCATGAGTTCAGCTTCTTCAATAGCCCGTTTAATCGACTGCATGGTGGATTCAATATTAACCACTACCCCTTTTTTCATACCTCGGGCGGCATGTTTACCCATACCGATAATTTCAATATCACCATCACTGCCGACTTCAGCCACAATCGCTGATATCTTGGATGTACCAATATCCAGCCCGACAATTAAACGTTTATCATTTCGTTTAGTCATAATGCTCTGTTATTCCTGTTTTGTTTTAGATAGACCGGAAGCTGAATCCATATCGGCTTCTGGCTGAGGCTTCCACTTAATGCTAAAACCATTGGAATAGCGTAAATCTGCATAAGCTATTCTATCGATATAATTTTTTAACGCCCCGTCTAAACTGCTTATAAAACGCTGCAGTCTGGGCAGCATCTGTTCTTTACCCAGCTTCACCCGGATACCGTTACTTAAACGCAGCTGCCAGGTACGACGGGCGTTCATACCGCACTGGCTGATGCTTAAATTAATTTTCTGCAAATATTCATTCATAACATAACAATGCTGCATAATCTGTTTTGCATTTTCACTGGTACCCTTTAGCAAAGCCATTTTGTTAAATTCTGCCTGCTGGCTGGCGGTTATTTTCGGCTTAAATACCAGTCCTTCACTGCTCAGCAAGGCATAAGGTTCATCTTCACCTTTTTTACCTTTATTTATATCCCTGTTTACAGACTGCCAGCGCACCACAGGCTTATGTTCCTTAATTGATATTAACAATTTATCCGGCCAGACCTTTCTGACCGAAACCGATTTAACCCAAGGCAGTTTCTGCATCAACTGAGTGCGAAACTGCTCAACGTTTAAACTAAAAAAACCACCGTTTATCGCCTCGGCAGATACTTCCTGTAATTCTCTACTGCCCTGATTCTCCAATTTATTAACCAGTTCAATTTTCCTGATGGGAAAATTACCCGGACTGTATAACCAGTTTATAAAAACCCCTGCGCCCGCTATCAGTCCAACCATCAGCAGAATCATTATGATCCTGAGTATTATCTGTCCTTTACTTAAAATAACATCGTTTGCATCAGTCTCAGACATCATTTACTAGTCATGTCTTGCAGAGGTTTGCAATATCCTGTAAATCAGTTCATCAAACTCAATTCCGTTTTGCCGGGCTGCTATAGGCACCAGGGAATGATCGGTCAGCCCGGGAACCGTATTAATTTCAATCAGCCAGGGTTGTCCCTGTTCATCACACATAAAATCTACCCGGCCCCAGCCGCTGGCTCCGACACATTCAAAGGCCTGCAGAACCAGTAATTGATATTGCTGTTCCTGCGCTTTATCCAGGCCGCAGGGACAGTGATAAATCGTATCATCACTGAGATATTTGGCCTGGTAATCATAAAAATCTCTGGGAGTTTCCAAGCGGATCAAAGGCAATGCCTGTGAATGTAAAACCGCACCGGTAAATTCCTGGCCAACTACCCATTGCTCAATTAAAATCTCGCTATCATATTGGGCTGCAGTACTGAGTGCCTGAGTCAGTTCAGCCATATTATCAGCCTTGTTCATACCGATACTGGAACCTTCATGGGCCGGTTTAACCATAACCGGAAAACCCAGTTTATCCACAATGGCATTTAAACGTCCCTGCACCATCTCTGTATTTTCAGAGCTTATTTCGGGTGCCTTAATGACTTCAAAAGCCGGTGTCGGCAGGCCGAAACCGGCCCATAATAATTTTGTCCTCAATTTATCCATACCAATAGCGGATGCCGGAACATTGCAGCCGGTATAAGGGATCTGTAAAGCTTCCAGTATGCCCTGAATAATACCGTCTTCACCACCGCGACCATGCAGGGCAATAAAGGCCGTATCAAAATCCGTATGTTTTATCCGCTCACAGATATTACCGCTTTGTGTCTGTTTAAAATGCACATCCAGTGCAAAAGCATCCACACCTTTGCGCAACAGCGCATTAAGTGCGGCCTGACCACTTTTTAACGAAACTTCCCGCTCAGCAGAATCGCCACCCATTAATACCGCCACACGTCCAAACTGTTCTGTACTGGCTGCAGACTGTATCATGGCTGTTTTACCCGCTCTTCACATATAAGCTCACCCATAATATGCACTTCCGTTTCCAGTGCTATCTTATGTTTGTTATAAACCTGTTCCTGTACCAGCCTGATCAGGTTTTCAATATCCTGAGCTGTTGCCTTGCCGGTATTGATAATAAAATTGGCATGTTTCTCCGATACCTGTGCTCCACCTATGCACCTGCCTTTTAGGCCGCAGTCTTCAATTAGACGGGCCGCAAAATCCCCCTCGGGATTTTTAAATACCGAGCCGGCATTTGCCTGGCGGGTAGGCTGGGTTTCTGCTCTTTTCTGCAATAAACTTTTTATCTGCTGTTTGCTTTGTTCCAGCGCCTGCGGGTTCTGCTCATAACGAAACTGTCCCCGCACAAACCATTCCTTTTGCCCACTGTTTTTCAGGGCAACCTTGCGGTAGGCAATATCAAACTGTTCAGGTGTTCTGTGATGAATAATACCGTTACGATCAATCGTATCGACACTGATCACCTGCCGCCAGGTTTCACCGCCAAAGGCACCGGCATTCATGGCCAGTGCACCGCCAATGGTGCCTGGAATACCGGATAAGAATTCCGCACCGTTTAAACCCTTATGGGCCGCCTTACGGGAAAATATGGCACAGGCCAAACCAGCCTCTACATTGATAATGCAGTATTTATTTTTGCCCTCGCTGTAGCCTTTATCCCCGCTGTAGCACTGTATATCCATCTGATTCAAAACACCGTTGGTATTAATAACCAGACCTTTTAATCCACCATCTCTGATCAGCAGGTTGCTACCCAGGCCAATCCAGTAAACCGCTACTTCCTGTGGAACAAACTGCATCAGGTTTTGCAGATCCTCTACCGACTTGGGCTGATAACAGCATTCAGCTTCACCGCCCACACGCCAGGTGGTGTATCGGAACATGGGCTCATTTATTATTAACTGTCCCTGCAGCAGGCCATTATCCACAGCTGACAGTAATTGCTGCTGCAATGGCGTAGCTTCAATCGGCCGGGTATTATTCGCTTTTAAAGCGTTCATAAATACCTGCTCCTATTGCCCCGACATTTCCCGCCCCCAGGGTCAGCAAAATATCACCGTCCTGTATAGTGGCCTGCAATACACTGTTTATCTCATCATGATCCTCTACAAAAATGGGATCCACTTTACCCCGGTTACGGATAGAACGGCTCAAAGCCCTGGAATCCGCACCGGTTATGGTATCTTCTCCGGCTGAATACACCTCCAGTAATATCAGTTGATCAACCTTACTTAATGCATGTACAAAATCTTCAAACAGATCCCGGGTACGGCTGTAGCGATGCGGCTGAAACAGCACCACCAGACGCTTGTCCGGCCAGCCTTTTCTAATTGCCTCTATGGTGGCATTAACTTCTGTTGGGTGATGACCATAATCATCAATCAACATGGCTTTATAACCATTAATATCCAGCTCACCGTACATTTGAAAACGCCGGCCAATGCCTGCAAATTTTTCCAGAGCCTGAGCAATTTTCTGTTTCTCTACACCCAGTTCATCGGCAATAGCAATGGCAGCCAGGGCATTCTGCACATTATGCAGACCGGGCATATTTAATGTGATCGATAACCACTCATTATGCTGACCCTCGGTGTTTTTACAGGACACCTTGAACGAGGTCCGGTTAAACTGCTGTTTAATATCAAAGGCCCGAATATCCGCCTCTTTATTTTCCAGACCATAGGTTTTAACGGGCTTGGAAATATCCTCAACCAGTTCAGCCACAACCGGATCATCAATACATAATACCGCCAGTCCATAAAACGGTAACTGGTGTAAAAACTCATTAAAGGTGGATTTCAGTTTTTCAAAATCGCCACCATAGGTATCCATATGATCCGCTTCAATATTAGTGACCACTGAAATCATGGGCTGCAAATGTAAAAAGGATGCATCGCTTTCATCCGCTTCAGCCACTAGGTATTTACTGCCGCCCAGTCTGGCATTGGTACCAGCACTATTGAGCTTACCGCCAATAACAAACGTGGGATCCAGGCCGCCTTCTGCCAGCACACTGGCCACCAGAGATGTGGTCGTGGTCTTACCGTGTGTTCCGGCAATGGCAATACCGAACTGAAAGCGCATCAACTCTGCCAGCATCTCTGCCCGTGGAATAATAGGTATTCTTAATTCCCTGGCCCGAAGCACTTCCGGATTATCCTTACTGACCGCCGTTGAAGTCACAATAACATGAGCCTGTTCAACCTGATGGGCATTATGTCCCTGATAGACAGTAGCGCCCGCTTTAGTCAAACGTTCAGTCACTTTGGACAGTTGCAGATCGGAACCGGATACCTGATAGCCCATATTTAGCATCACTTCTGCAATACCGCTCATACCGGCACCACCAATACCGATAAAATAGATATGCCTGATCCGTCCCATGGTCAGTTCAGGATGGTTATTAATAGTAGCCTGTTCGTTATAATGTTTTGTCATAGTATTATCCTGCCAGACTCAGACATTCCTGTGCAACCACTTCGGCGGCATCGGTAATGGATAGTTTTCTTGCCTGTACCGACATAGCAGTTATTTTTTCCTTACTTAAATTAGCCAGTAACTGTGCCAGTTTTTGTTTATCCAGATCTCTCTGCTGTATCAGTACAGCAGCTTCTTTATCTGCCAGATAAGCGGCATTGGCTGTCTGGTGATCATCCACAGCATAGGGAAACGGCACCAGTATGGATGCAATACCGACTGCGGCAATTTCACTGACAGTTAAAGCACCTGACCGGCAGATAATGACATCAGCCCAGGCATAAGTCTCGGCCATGTTTTTAATAAAAGGCATGACCTCATAGTCAATAGTTTTATTAACCGGCCCGTTTAATAGCTGATAAGCCTGTTCAGTTTCACTCTGATGCTTTTCACCGCACTGGTGTTTAACCTTAATGTTTGTAAAGTCACTCTGTGTAAGCATCTGCTTTTGCACAATCAGCTCTAAAGCCTGTGGAATGATTTCATTTAAAGCCATTGCCCCCAGACTGCCGCCCACCACAAGAATATTTAACTGCTCGGGATGCTGTTGCCAGTGCTGTTTTAAGCGTATTTCAGGTGCTTCAATAGCTACAATTTCCTGACGTACCGGGTTACCGCAAACCGTTAATTTGGGTGCTGCTTTAAAGGCACCCGGAAAGGCGGCAAATACTTTTTTTACCAGACGGTATAATAATTTATTGGTCAGTCCCGCTATAGCATTTTGCTCATGCACCACAAGGGGTTTAACCAACAGCCAGGCCATCAGTCCCCCGGGACCGGTAACAAAACCACCCATACCCAGTACCACATCCGGTTTAATCATCCGATAGACACCAAAGGTCTGCCACAGAGCTTTAAGTAATTTAAAAGGCATAGTAATAAGAGTCTTTATGCATTTACCCCGCAGACCGCCAATTTCAATAAAATGAATCGGGTAGTGATATTCCGGGATCAATCTGGCTTCCATACCCTTATGCGTTCCCAGCCAGTGGATCTGAGCACCATGCTGTTTTAAAACATCGGCAACAGCCAGCGCCGGGAAGATATGCCCGCCAGTACCGCCGGCCATAACCAGAACCACAGGAGCTTGTGTATGTGTCATACTGCCACTCCTTTATCTGGATAGTCCTGCGCCTTCTCAGCTTTATTATCCCGAGTGAACAGTTTCCAGAACTGACTGCCCATCTGATATTTAAAACGGGTTTCATGTTCTGCTCTTAATACCAGGGCAATGGCTACGCACATAATCATCATACTGCTGCCGCCATAACTCATCAGGGGCAAGGTCAGGCCTTTAGTGGGCAGAACCCCCATATTAACTGCAATATTAACAAAGGCCTGCAGCCCAATCCATATGGCAATGCCGAACATTAAATAAGCCGCAAAAAACTTATTGGCAGCATCGGCCTGTCTCGCTACCACAAAAATACGCACGACCAGCGCCGCAAATAAAGCAATAACGGTAATTGCACCAATACCGCCCAGCTCTTCGGCCAGCACGGCAAATAAAAAGTCGGTATGCGCTTCAGGCAGGTAAAACAGTTTCTGAATACTATTACCAAGCCCTACCCCAGTCATTTCTCCCCGTCCAAATGCAATCAGGGACTGGGTTAACTGAAAACCGCTGTTAAAGGGGTCTTCCCAGGGATTCATAAAGGACTGTAAGCGTTCCATACGATAGGGTTCAAAGACTATCAGCAGATACATAGCCAGCCCCATCAGTAAAATTAAAATAACAAACTGCCATAAACGTACCCCGCCCAGAAACAGTATGCCTAGGGCTGTTGCTGAAATCACCACTGTCGCCCCCAGATCCGGTTCCATTAGCAACAAAACGGCTACAAAAGATAAAACCACCATAGGCATTAAAAAGCCCCTAAAGGTTTTTTTAACATTTTCATTATGTCTAACCAGATAACCCGCTAGGTAAATAACCATGGCCAGCTTGATTAACTCGGAAACCTGCAGGTTAAACACACCCAGAGGTATCCAGCGGGCACTGCCGTTTATTTCCCGACCCACCCCCGGTATTAAAACGGCAACCAGCAGGACCAGCCCGATAAACAGAATCAGCGGTCCGCTCTGCTGCCAGAACTTCATGGGTGTAAACAGAACCAGAGCACCTAAAACAAAACCCAGTCCTGTTGCAGTTAACTGCCGATACAGGTAATAAAAGGGTTCGCCGTTATTTCTATCGGCTATGGATACCGAAGCAGAACCGACCATAATAATACCCAGTGCAATAAGGGTCATACTCAATAATAATATCCACGGATCCACCAGCCATTGCTGTTCATCTTTTGTCACAGTCTGTTTTATGGCCGCTGTGGTTTTCCTGCTGCTTTTAACAGTCCGTTTTTTAACAGAGCCCGTTTTTGCTGTTTTACCTTTAGCAACCTTCTTTTGTCCCCGTTTTTGGGCACTGTCATTAAAAAGTTCTGTCAGGGACTTTTCTTTAGAACGATCCTTACGACCGTTATTAATATAAATTTCAGCTGACATCTCTTAATCCCTCCTGAGAGTCAGCCATATGGTCCGGCTTTATTTCTGCACGCTCATAAATAATGGCTTTAAAATCATTACCCCGCTCACCATAGTTTGCATACATATCAAAACTGGCACAGGCCGGTGACAATAAAACGGTATCACCTTCTTGTGCCAGTTCTGTTGCATTTTCTACAGCCTCCTGCATAGAGCCCACATGAATAATCCGTTCACTGGCCATACCGGCTTTTAATACTGCACGCTCAATTTGTACGACATCCTCTCCCATAAGCAGCAGATATTTAACCCTGGCTTTGATGATCTTGCCCAGTTCAGTAAAATCAGCGCCCTTGCCAATACCGCCGGCAATTAAAATCAGCTGACGCTGTGCATAGCTTTTATCATCTTCCGGTTCCAGACCATTAATGGCGGCTATGGTCGCACCGGCATTGGTACCTTTTGAGTCATTATAAAAATCAACCCCGTTAATCTGTGCAACCCATTCACAGCGATGTTCAAGCCCGGCATATTCCCGGACGGCCTGAAGCATTTTTTCTCTGTCCAGAGACAGGGGCTCCAGTAAAGCTATGGCTGCCAGTACATTCAGGTAGTTATAAACACCTTTCAGCCGTAATTCACTGGCTTTAAGCAGTGTTTCCTGACTTTTTTTCAGCAGGTAGTCACCGTCCTGTGTTTTCTGCAGACCATATTCACCGGTCTGAGGCTCCTCTGAGCCGAAATAAATACAACGTTCTGCTGCAGGGCAGGATTCATTCTGGGTCTTATTTTTAAACAGCTTTAATAGCTGCTGCTCATCTTTGTTAATAACCACCCAGTCGGTATTATTATAAATAGTCGTTTTAACCTGACGATAATCATCCAGACCGTTATAACGATCCATATGATCTTCTGAAACATTCAGCACTATGGCACTGAGTGTTTTTAAACTATAAGTGGTTTCCAGTTGAAAGCTGGATAATTCCAGTACATAAAGATCACTTTGGGTGGCTAATAAATCCAGTGCCGGGATCCCCAGGTTGCCGCCGGCAATGGTTTTAATACCACAATCTGAGGCTATTTTTTCAACCAGAGTAGTGACGGTGCTTTTACCATTGGAACCGGTAATAGCAATAACCGGTTTGTCCACCACCTGCGCAAACAATTCAATATCACCAATAATCAGCTGTCCTTTATCTGACTTTTTATTAGACTCTCTATCAGACAATGCTCTGAAAATTTCACTGCGTACTGAAATTCCGGGACTGACAATGATCTGCGGATACTGTTTAAACTGCTCATAGTTAAAATCACCCAGCAGCAATTCTGAATCCGGAAATTCACTTCTTATATTATCCTGATCAGCCAGCTCAGAACGGTTGTCTGCCAGATCAAAGGGACAGTTCTTTTGTTTCAGATAGCGGGCCACAGACAAACCGGTGCCACCCAGCCCGACCACCAGTGTCGGCTGACTGAAAACAAAAGATTTGTATTGACCCGTATTATTTATTATTCTGATTCAGCTTTAACGTATCTTTAATGAGGCCAGACCAATCAATACCAGAATAACGGTAATGATCCAGAACCGGACAATCACTCTGGGTTCCGGCCAGCCTTTTAGTTCAAAGTGGTGGTGTATGGGTGCCATGTGAAATATACGACGTCCGGTCAGTTTGTAGGAGGCCACCTGTAAAATAACCGAAATGGTTTCCATAACAAATACACCGCCCATAATAAACAGTACAATTTCCTGACGAACTACAACCGCAATAATACCCAGACCGGCACCCAGTGCTAGGGCACCGACATCCCCCATAAAAACCTGGGCAGGATAGGTGTTAAACCATAAAAAGCCCAGACCGGCACCCACAAATGTCGCACAGATCACTACGATTTCTCCAACGCCGTAAATATAGGGAATACCCAGATATTCAGCAAAATTATAGTGCCCGGTCAGATAGGCAAAGACCCCAAAAGCACCGGCTACCATCACCGTCGGCATAATGGCCAGTCCGTCCAGGCCATCTGTCAGGTTGACAGCATTACTGCTGCCGACAATCACTAGATAGGTCAGTAAAATATAAAAGGGGCCCAGGTCAATAAAAACATCTTTCATAAATGGAATAATCAGCTGGGTTTCCTGTACACTCTGGGCACTCATGTATAAATACACCGCCGCTCCAAAACCAATAACGCTCTGCCAGAAATATTTATAGCGGGCAATCAGTCCCCGGGTATCTTTGTGAACGATTTTTTTATAATCATCAATCCAGCCGACGACTCCGAACAGCAGGGTTACAATCAGTACTACCCAGATATAACGATTGCTTAAATCCCCCCACAATAAGGTACTGACCGCAATGGCAACTAATATCAAAGACCCGCCCATGGTCGGCGTTCCGGCTTTACTGAAATGACTTTCCGGCCCATCATCACGAATGGTCTGGCCAATCTGCCGAACACTGAGTTTTTTAATCATCATGGGACCTACCAGCAGAGCAATGCTGAGCGCAGTCAGGATCCCTAGGATGGCACGCATGGTCAGATAGGAAAACACATTAAATGCGCTATAGTACTGTGACAGATATTCCGCTAAAGCCAGCAACATTATTGAGTACCTTCTTTATGATGTATGTCCGAATCTGCATCAATTTCTAACGCAGCGACTATCTCTTCCATCTTCATGATTCTGGAACCTTTTATTAACACCACATGCTCGGATTGCAACACTTTTTTTAACGTATTAATCAGATCATTTCGATCAGTAAAATATTGAGCCTGACGAGTATCTGCACCGGCATCAATAAACCCTTTATAAGTTGCTTCAGTCAGGCATCCAAGAGTAAACAGACTATCAATACCCAGACTGAATGCATCCTGTCCCAGTTCATAATGCAGTGCTTTAGCTTCCATACCCAGTTCGCCCATATCACCTAATACCAGAACATGCTTTCCCTTAAGCTGTTTAATGGCCTCAATTCCTGCCCGTACCGAACCGGGATTGGCATTATAGGTATCATCAAACAGACGTGATGAATGCAGGCCTGTTTTCTGTTCCAGCCTGCCTGAAACATTGGTAAAGCTTTCCAGACTGGTTTTAACGGCCTGCAGAGATACTCCCACTGCCAGAGAAACCGCCGTTGCCGCCAAGGCATTATAGACGTTATGCATACCCGGCTGTGGCAGACAAATGTTCAACTGACCCTGAGGGGTTTTCATTGCTATTTGCTGTCCGGTTATTTTCTCTTGTCGCATCTCAGATATCTGAGCAGAAATTTCCGCTGAATGATGTATGCCAAAACGAACCTGTTTAAGTGATTTATCCAGCGTATCACAGACATCTTCCCAGTAAGAGGCATAGGCATCATCGGCATTAATGACTGCCGTACCGCCCTGTTCTATACCGCTGTAGATTTCACCTTTGGCCTGAGCCACTCCATCCAAGGAACCAAAACCTTCAATATGTGCCGGCCCTGCATTGGTGATCACTGCAACATCCGGCTGAACGATATCCACCAGTTGTTTAATCTCACCAATATGGTTGGCACCCATTTCTATTACCGCTGCTTTATGAGTCTTATTTAAACGCAGCAGAGTCAGAGGAACACCGATATCATTATTGAGGTTACCCTGTGTCGCTAGAATACATGCCTGATCATCTTCACAAAAAGTGGCCTGTAAAATAGCGGCTGTCATCTCCTTGACCGTGGTTTTACCGCAGCTCCCAGTAATGGCAATAATGGGCAGCGTAAAGGTAGAACTCCATAGTGAAGCAATATCACCTAAGGCGATACGGCTGTCTGCCACAATAATCTGCGGCAGGGTACTGTCCACCGGTTTTTCAACCACCAGACCACAGGCACCCCTGTCTTCTGCCTGCTGTACGTAATCATGGGCATCAAAATTGTCACCTTTAATGGCCACAAATAAATCGCCGGCTTCCAGGGTTCGGGTATTAATACTGACCTGGGAAAACTCACAGTCTTCTCCAATCAAGTCCACATTCAGTACGGAGGCCACCTGTGCCAGACTTAAATGCATATTGAGATCATCCTTTATGGCCTGACTCATTGTGCATCCTCCTTATCCTTGTGATAAAACTGCATCACACAGTCTCTGTCACTAAAGGGAAGCCGGGTACCATTTATTTCCTGATAAGTTTCATGCCCTTTTCCGGCAATTAAAACACTGTCCTGTGATCCGGCAGCATTTAGTACCTTGGCTATAGCCATCGCCCGATCCGTTTCAGTCCATACCGTCTGAGTATTTTTTAAGCCGCTACTTATATCCTTAATGATCTGCTCTGGCTCTTCACTACGGGGATTATCCGAAGTAATCATAATCTGATCGGCCTGTTCTTCTGCCGCCTGAGCCATTAAACTGCGCTTACCCTGATCCCGGTCACCACCGCAGCCAAAGACACAATATAATTTACCCTCTTTGCTGGTATGGGCTCTGACTGCCTGCAAAGCCTTAGCCAGAGCATCCGGAGTGTGAGCATAGTCAATAATAATTAAGGGTTGTTGCACCTGCCCGTCAATATTAATTTTTTCCATACGTCCGGGAACGGTCTGTAAACCATTAACGGCTTTAATAATGTCTTTTAATGTATACCCCTGTGTAACCAATACCGCAATCGCCGCCAGTATATTGTCAATATTAAACTCACCGATTAAAGGCGTGCTGACCGGCCAGCTCTGTTGATCATGCTGTAACTTAAAATAGATGCCTTTATTGTCCAGCTTAATATCTGACACGCTGTAATCAGCTGAGCTGTCCTGTCTGGCATAAGTGACAAGCGATGTCTGTTGCTTTAGGTCTGTGCGGATCTGAGCAGAAAAAGCATCATCCAGATTCAGTACAATGTTTTTTAAACCTGGTGTTAAAAACAGTTTCAGTTTTTCTGTCGCATAGCTCTGCATGTCACCATGATAATCCAGATGATCACGGGACAGATTAGTCAGTACTGCCGTATCAAACTCCACCCCGTTTACCCGGCCCTGTGCCAAAGCATGGGAAGAAACTTCCATAACCACGGTTTGAATCCCCTGGTCATGATAATCCGCCATTAACTGCTGTACAGTCACTGCATCCGGTGTAGTATGCGTACTTTGCTGCAGCTGGCCATAACGGCCGTTACCCAGGGTACCAATCAGGACACTGCGGTCTTCAATATTATTCTGCTGTGCCAGCAGGCCCATCAGGCGGGCAACAAAATGGGCTGTTGAGGTTTTGCCATTAGTACCGGTAATACCAATTACCTGCATTTCCCGGGTCGGGTGCTGATAGAAACGCGCGGCAATATAACTGCTTTTTTCCAGTAAACCTTCAACCCGGATCAGCGGTACATCCGGCTTATCTTCCAGGGTACAGACTTCAGGCATTTCCTGTAATTCAGCCGTAGGTTCCCAGGCCACACAGGTAGCACCCCGGTTAATGGCCTGTCCCGCATAAGCGATGCCATGATGCGGCTTCTGTGAGGGTTTTCCTACACCAGCACAGGCCAGGAACAAAAACTCTTCATGTACTTTATTACTATTAAGCGATAAGCCTTTGAAACTTAGCCCAGCATTTTTGACCCCACTAAGATCACAAAAACCATCTAAGATACGTTGTAGATGGTTTGTGGGGTAAGCGCTTTTTACCGGTTGCACCGGTAAGGCAGCCTGACGGGTTATGGGCAGTTGTCCGTTCATATCTGCCTCCCGAAACTCTGCTCTATCTGGGAGGCTACATCCGGACGACTGATGTCATCCGGGTCGATATTAAGCAACCTGAGTGCTCCGGACATGACTTCTGAAAATGCCGGAGCGGCCACCAGGCCACCATAGTAGACACCATTGCTGGGTTCATCAATCATAACCACAATGGCCAGTTTTGGATCAGAGACAGGTGCAAATCCGGCAAAGACTGCCGCGTATTTCTTTTTGGTATAACCTCCGTGTTTAGAGGCTTTTTTAACCGTACCGGTTTTACCGGCTACTTTATAACCACGCACGGCAGCCTTTGGTGCAGTACCGCCATCACTGACTACTGTCTGCATCATTTTACTGATCTGCTTCAGGGAACGTTCAGACAGACGTACACGCTGGTTCAGAGCAAGCTCTGCTCCGGTATTTCCACTATCTGAATTGTCAGCCTGTTGATACAAAAAAGTCACGGGTTGTTTTTTTCCCTGTCGTGCAATAGTGCTATAGGCGTTAGCCAGTTGTAATGTCGTTACAGACATACCATAGCCAAAAGATAAGGTAGCCTGTTCTATTTTTGATACTCTTCTGGGCCGAACCAAGCGACCACTGGATTCACCTGGAAAACCGCTGCCGGTATCACTGCCAAAGCCAAAACTATAATAGATATCCCAGAGCAAAGGTTTGGGTAAGCTTAGTGCTATTTTTGAAGTGCCGACATTACTGGATTTTTTCAGTACCGTCGCCACATCAATGACACCATAAGCATGAGTATCCTTAATGGTTTTACCATCAATCATAAACCAGCCGTCACCGGTATCTATCTGAGTACCGGGGCTGTAATAACCGCTGTTCAATGCCGTAGCAATGGATATCGGTTTCATGGTTGAGCCCGGTTCAAACAAATCGGTAATCGCCCGATTACGATACCGGCTGGATTTACGATCCTGCAGCCGGTTAGGGTTAAAACTCGGCTGATTGGCCATGGCAATGACTTCCCCAGTCTCAATATCCAGTACCACAATAGAACCGGATTTTGCCTTATGCTGCTGTACCGTTTTTTTCAGTGTTTTATAAGCCAGGTACTGAATGCGCCTATCCAGACTGAGCTTTAAATTTTTACCCGGTCTGGGTGCTTTAACCTGTTCTTCAATGGCAATAATTCGACCCAGTCTATCCTTAACGACCCGTTTTTTACCTGATTCACCGGCCAGCCAGTCGTTGTAGGCCAGCTCCATGCCTTCCTGACCATTGTCATCCACATCGGTAAAGCCCAGCACATGACCAAAAATTTCACCGTCCGGATAATAACGCCGGTATTCACGCTGAACATGAACGCCCTTAATATCCAGATTCATAATCTGTTGTGCCTGAGCCGGATTAATACGCCGCCGGATATAGACAAATTCCTTGTCAGCACGTTTTTTTATCTTATTTTTAAGGTACTGGCTGTTTAGTTTTAGCAATTTGGCCAGCTGGTAAATCTTTTTATCACCCAAATCAAATTCATGAGGATTGACCCAGATGGATGATACCGGGGTACTGATGGCCAACGGATAGCCGTTGCGATCAGTTATCATGCCTCGATGTGCCGTCACTTCTACCTGACGCAGAACCCGGGCATTACCCTGCCCCTGTAAAAATTCATTATCAAACTGCAGCTGCAGTACTCGCCAGACCAGCAAACACACTGCCAGCAGCAGAATCAGATAAATAAAATTGATTCTGTAAGAGGGTACATGAGTACCGCCTTTTAGCTTATTTTTAACACTGGCTCTGGTCATTTTTACAATGCCTGTTACTGCGTAATATAAATAACGTCTTTATTCTGTGGCGTTATCATCTGCAATTGCTCACGGGCAATACGTTCTATACGTACATGCGTTGCCCAGGTATTCTGTTCCAGCTGCAGCTTGCCCCATTCCACTTCCATATTATCTCTTTGCTTTTCAAGCTGCTGCAGTTCCACAAACAGTTTTCGATTATAGTGTTTTGCATATACCACACTGACGGCCGAGACAAAGGTGATAATAAGCAAAATTAATATCAGTAAAATTTTGCCGCTCATATTTACCTCATTTTTAGCTGTCTCGTTTTAGCTGCTTTATTTACAGTTTCATTGCCACTCTAAGTACTGCACTTCTGGCTCGGGGATTATCACTCATTTCCTGCTTACCAGCCTTAATGCGTTTTCCCACCAGTTTCATTTTACGGTTAATGGTTTCATCCATAACCGGCAGATCCGGGGGTAATTGTTCACCTTCTGACATCCTTCTGAAAAACTGTTTAACCCGCCGGTCCTCCAGAGAATGAAAACTGATCACCTCCAGACGTCCGTTTCTGGCCAGACAGCGATAGCTTTGCTGCAGGCAGCTATCGAGATCCGTCAGTTCATTATTAATAAAAATCCGTATGCCCTGAAAACTTCGAGTCGCCGGATGTTTTTTCTTTTCCCAGCGAGGGTGCGCCTGCTTAATGATCTCTGCCAACTGCCGGGTATCCGTCAACGGCTGTTCTGCCCTAGCCTGAACAATGGCTCTGGCAATTCGCCTGGAGAAACGCTCTTCCCCGTAGTCGTACAGGACATTGGCTATTTCAGTTTCACCGGCTTTATTCAGCCATTGCGCTGCCGTCATACCCTGCTGATCATTCATACGCATATCCAGCGGGCCGGACTGCTGAAAACTGAACCCCCGCTGCGAATCATCTAGTTGCGGTGATGAAACACCCAGATCCAACAGAATACCGTTAATCGAACCGCTTAAACCCAGCTGTTCAATATGTTTCTCCAGCTCTGCAAAAGAATCATGCACTATCTGGAAGCGCGGATCCGCCGCAAATTTCTGTTCAGCTGTCTTAATAGCCTGCGGATCCTTGTCAAAGGCAATTAACCTCCCCTGCTCACCCAGTTGTTCCAGGATGGCCTGAGAATGCCCGCCCCGGCCAAAGGTACCGTCAATATAGATCCCTGCGGGTTCTATATTCAGGACTTCAATGGACTCATTAAGCAGCACTGATTTATGTTTATACTGAGAATGTGCTGCCTCATGTTCTGTCACAGTTGTACCTGTTATTAAATTATTAAAGAGCCATTTATTTCATTACAGGGATAAAGAAGTCAGTTCTTCGGTGAGGTCAATATCATCATCCTCATCGGCCCAGACATTATCCCAGGCGATTTCATCCCAGACTTCAAATTTATTACCAATGCCGACCAGCACCACCTGTTTTTCCAAGCCGGTTTTCTCTCTTAAATACGGCGGCAGATTGATACGGCCATTTTTATCCATATCACAATCTGAAGCATGCCCCAGTACCAAGCGTTTTATCTTCATGGACGGTTTTGTGCTGGGCAGTGCAGTCAGCTTGTCTTCTATCTTTTTCCATTCATGGTAGGGGTAGATCACCATTCTGCGTTCATGATCCAAGGTAATCACCAGATGACCGGCACACTCTTCCTGCAGCCGTTCTCTATAACGACTTGGGATAGCCAGACGCCCTTTGGCATCCAGATTGAGTTTGGTTACACCATTTAACACTGCACAGCACCGGTTTAATCTTATGGAGGTATAAGATAAAGATTGCAAACAATCTCATTTATACAGGATAAAAATACCACTTTTTTCCATCAGGATCCATTTTGATCCACTTTACCCCACAATTGCTACTATAGAAATTGTTTAACACAAGGTCAAGAAAAATCGCAAATATTTTTAATTTCTTACTTACAGAACCAGTACTTAGCGCATATTTCAACACATTTCTAATGGTTGAATTTATTGCTAAATCAGTAGCTTATTGAAATTAACTCAAGGAAAAGATGAGCATAGAAGAGAATGACTGAAAATGTGATCCAGAACACAGGTATTCTGGGCTAAATTATTTTTCTGACGGGTTTGGCCAAAAATCAACCAAAACAAGCTTTAGAAATAAAAAAAGGAAAAGCTAAAAAACAACTTATATAAACAGAGCAGAGGCACTGAATATATGTTTAAAATAAAAAGCAGAGTTAACCACTAAGCCGGGTTCTGTCGTGGACAATCATTCATCTAGGGCCGGTGTCACCACCGGCCTCAAGCGACCTACCCGGGAACGATGCGGGCCACACCTGTTGTTCCCCTATTTGGTCTTGCTCCAGGTGGGGTTTACCATGCCGTTAATGTTACCATTAACGCGGTACGCTCTTACCGCACCATTTCACCCTTACCCCGCTACTTAAAGCAGCATGGCGGTATATTTTCTGTTGCACTGGCCGTGGGATCACTCCCCCCAGGCGTTACCTGGCACCCTGCCCATTGGAGCCCGGACTTTCCTCTCCCTGGCAAAAAACCAGGCAGCGATTGTCTCGGTTAACTCTGGGGGGTATTATCGGTGAAAATGGGGGGAAAAGCTAGAAAAAAGAAACGTTCAGCGTTGAGCGTTGGTAAGCGTTCAATCCAGACCGTTCTTCCATGAAGTGATAAGTTATTAAGAACCTGGAACCTGCTTCTTAACGTGCCAGTTCAGGACTTAAATATGGCTTAATATGCTGCAGAATTTCCTTGAATACTCTGGCATTACCAGCCACCACATTACCAGTGGTCAGATAATCATCTCCACCGCCAAAATCACCCACTAGACCGCCAGCTTCACGAACCAGCAGGGCACCGGCAGCCATATCCCAGTCATTGAGGCCAATTTCCCAGAAACCGTCCAGTCGCCCGGCGGCCACAAAGGCCAGATCCAGGGCAGCTGAGCCGGGGCGTCGAATACCGGCAGTCATGGGGAATAAGGCTTTAAAAGTAGCCAGGTAGGTATCCAGATACTGTTGTTCCTTAAAGGGGAAACCGGTGCCGAGTAAAGCACCATCAAGACCGCGCTGGGTCGATACCCGGATCCGACGGTCATTAAGCATGGCGCCTTCACCCCGGCTGGCGACAAATAATTCCTGGTTGACCGGATTAAAGATCACGGCCTGGGACAGACGACCGTTTTGTTTAAAGGCAATGGAGACGGCAAACTGGGGAAAACTATGCAGAAAATTGGTGGTGCCGTCCAGAGGATCGATGATCCACTGAAAATTCGGATCACCCTCCAGTTCGCCGTTTTCTTCGGCCTTAATGGAATGATCAGGGAAGGAGCTTTTAATGGTTTCAATAATGGTCTGTTCAGCCTGACGATCCACATCACTGACAAAATCATTGACAGCCTTGGTTGTAATTTTCAGGCTGTCTACCTTATCCATGGAACGGAAAATAACAGTACCTGCAGCGCGTGCGGCGCGTACAGCAATGGTCAGTATTGGATGCATAATCAATCTCCACAACCGCTAACTAGAAGTTAGCAGTTGATATAAAGTACAGTAAAAAATAAAGAGCAACTTAACTTTTTATTGTAACATCATTCCCTGTTAAAATTAATGGTATCGATTCAGTATAAAAATAGATAATTTTGCTCTGACTCTTAAGCTCTTTCTCAACGCTCAACGCTCAGTGCTGAACGCTTTCATTCCCCTGCAGATTTTCATTTAAAAATGCAGTATAATTCTTTTTTTACACCTTTTTAAGGCTGCCCAGCTCCCAGATTTATGACCAAACTTTTGCATTATCCATTACTGGCCACTATTAACTCACCGGCAGATTTAAAAACTCTGGGTAATGAGCAGTTAATTGTGCTCGCAGAAGAACTGCGTGGTTTTTTACTAGAAACTCTGGATCGCACTGGTGGACATCTGTCTTCCGGTCTGGGCACCGTTGAACTGACCATTGCCCTGCATAAAATATTTAATACTCCTGAAGATAAAATCATCTGGGATGTAGGCCATCAGGCCTATCCACATAAAATTCTTACCGGACGTGCCCGGCAACTGGACAGTATCCGTAAAAAAGGCGGTTTATCCGGTTTTCCGAAACGCTCAGAAAGCCCGTATGATGCCTTCGGTGTTGGTCATTCCAGTACCTCTATCAGTGCAGCTCTGGGTATGGCGATTGCCGCCAAGGATACAGGCCAGACACATAAAAGCGTAGCGGTTATTGGTGACGGTGCCATGACCGCCGGTATGGCCTTTGAAGCACTTAACCATGCCGGCGATCTGGATGCCGATTTACTGGTGATCCTGAATGACAATGATATGTCAATTTCTCCCAATGTCGGCGGTCTGTCCAACTATTTTGCCAAGGTCCTGTCCGGCAAGTTTTACTCAACGGTAAAATCCAATTCCAAAAAAGTTCTGGGGTCCATGCCTTCCGTATGGGAGCTGGCACGCCGGGCAGAAGAACATATGAAGGGCATGATCGTGCCCGGCACCCTGTTTGAAGAACTGGGTTTTAACTACATTGGTCCCATTGACGGACATGATATTCCTACTCTACTGACCACTTTAAGTAATATCCGGGAACTTTCCGGTCCACAGTTTTTACATATAGTCACCCAGAAGGGTAAGGGCTTTGAAGCCGCTGAAAATGAGCCTACCGAATACCATGCCGCAGCTCCGGGCTTTTATACCAATGGCAAGACCAGTAGCTCTGCTTCAGATGCACTGACCTACACAGAAGTATTCAGCCGCTGGATTCTGGATGCCGCGGCTAAAGATGAACGACTTATCGGTATTACTCCCGCCATGCGCGAGGGTTCCGGGCTGGTTGAATTTTCAGAGCAGTTCAGTGAGCGTTATTATGATGTCGGTATCGCCGAGCAGCATAGCGTCACCCTGGCGGCCGGTATGGCCTGCGATGGCCTGAAACCGGTTGTCGCCATCTATTCTAGTTTTTTACAGCGTGCTTATGACCAGCTTATTCACGATGTGGCGCTGCAGAACCTGCCGGTGGTTTTTGCCATTGATCGGGGCGGTATTGTGGGAGCTGACGGTGCTACTCATACCGGCAGTTTTGATCTCAGCTTTATGCGCTGCATCCCCAATATGACGATTATGGCACCGGCCGATGAAAATGAAAGTTATCATATGCTGGATTTTGCCTTTGCCATGGATTTACCGACTGCAATACGTTATCCGCGCAGCAAAGGGGTTGGTCAGGCCATTACAGAGCAGCTGCCGCAGCCGCTGGAAGCGGGCAAAAGTATTATGGTCTATGATAACCAGAGCGATTTTTCTGCAGCAGAGCTAAAATTAGTATCGGTTATCAGTATTCTGAGTTTCGGCACATTATTGAGTGAGGCTCTGAGTGCGGCGAAAGCACTTAAAAATGAGTTTTGCCTAAAAATCATTAATATGCGTTTTATCAAACCGCTGGATAATCATATTGCCCTGCAGCTGGCACAGAACAGCGATTTACTGATCACCCTGGAGGACAATGCGGTTATGGGCGGAGCCGGCAGTGCGGTCAATGAAGTATTAGCGGGTCAGGGTTCGGTATGCCCGGTACTGAATCTGGGTCTGCCGGATGAATTCCCGGAACACGGCACCCAGCAGGAAATACACCATGATTATGATCTGGACAGCGCCGGTCTGGTTAAGACCATCAGGGAGCATATTCGTCCTAAGTCCGCAGCAGTCTGATCAATTCTCTCGAAGGCAGTCAGGGTAACAGTGCTCCTGGACTGGCGACGGCCTACTCCGTTTCGAGCTCAATGTGATACCCGGAAAACTTACGGATATTAATCACTCCCGTATCCAGGATCAGGTACTGTCCTTTAATACCCAACAACACCCCTTCAAAAAAGGGCTGTTTATCCAGATTAAACGATTTAACTTTGGTCGGATATTCCAGTACCGGGTACTGAATTTCCACCATTTCATTATTATCCAGATGCACAATAGCATCTTCCGGGATATCTCCCAGACCGGCAATCAGTTCATCGACCTGGGGGGCTAACAATTGATAGAGTTCCGCCTGTTTCTGTTTTAAATCAATAGGTTCTGCCGGTCCCTTCAGCATTCTCTGCCATTGAGTACGGTCCGAAACCTGCTGTTTGTATAATACCTCCACCATGCCGGAATAATAACGGGTACTGACCTGAAACACCGGTAATGCCTGTACTGCCCCCTGATCCACCCAGCGTGTTGGGATCTGACTGCCGCGGGTGATACCCACCTTGATCCCTGATGAATTGGCCAGATAGACAAAGTGTTTCTGCATACAATTATCCAGGCCCCATTGAGGTTCCCTGCAGGTACCCTGATCATAATGGCATTTTTCCGGACTCATAATACATTTGTCGCAGGAAGCCAGGCGGGTAAAGCAGGGGTAGCAATGCCCCTGATTAAAACTCTTACTGGTTTTACGGGAACAGGCCAGACAATGAATTTCCTGTTTATAATGAAAAGACAGCTTTTTACCCAGTAATGGGTTCAGGGCAATTTCCCCGTGACTGAGCCGCCCCTGCTCATCGTATAAATTTAAACAGTATTCAACCGGCGTATCAGGACCGTTGTATTGCACCTGCATTTTACGCAGGTGACCAGAATAACTTATCATTACAGTTCCTTAATTTATATGTATCTATTCAGCATTACTAACCGTGACTGGCTGTAGGTACTGTCTTTCCGGGGACGCTCAAGTACATCCATGTATCGCTTTACGAAAACATCCATGTTTTCATAACCCCCGTAAACACAGTACCTACAGCCAGTCACTCTATGGTGTTCTGAATTATACTGAATAATTATATTTATAAAGCTTATTCGCTCTTTAATACATTCCAGTCAAACCCCGAACCGGGATCAGTTTTCCGACCGGGGGCAATATCGCTATGACCTACAATTTTTTCTGCCGTTATTTCAGGAAAATAATTTTTCAGGGTTTTCAGCACAGCAAGCAGTGTTTCATATTGTGAATTTTCAAACGGACTGACATCAGTACCTTCCAGCTCAATTCCAATAGAAAAGTCATTGCAGTTTTCCTGCCCGGCCAGGCAGGACTGGCCGGCATGCCAGGCACGATCGTACAGATTAACATACTGCACCAGTTCACCATTACGCCGAATCAATAGATGTGAAGATACCTGTAAACCTTCAATTTCCCTGAAATAAGCATGTTCATTCCAGTTCAATTGATTACTGAAAAAACGATCAATTTCATCCCCTCCATACTGTCCCGGCGGCAGGGAGATGCTATGAATAATAATGCTGTCTATTGTGACATTTTCAGGCCGTTTATTATAGTTTGGAGAAGGGATTTTCCTGGCCTGGATAAACCAGCCGTCAGATATTTCGTACATAAGTTATTCAAGTTGCTTTTTATTTGATTTTTATAGGAAAATCAGGTGAAAAAAATTAATAAATGTTCTATATTGATAATACGTGATTATACATTTTCTTTATTATATGCAGCTATTTTTATTGTATTAACTTGGTTGTGTTCGTAGCAACCTGTAGTAAATGGTCGCCGTTCCACTAATTTTTTGTTTCTGTGGACAAGCTCAAAGACATTTTAATTGATAAGGATTACAGTTTAACTATACGCTATTTCAATTTATGTTTTTATTTTTACAGTATGAAAGTTCTCAGTTACGTCAATATAAAAAACAATGCCAGAGTCAGAAACAGCTGGTCAGAGTGATCCCTGGAATTTTAAATGCCCTTAATGCCGGGCTTGACCGTATTCAATACCCTAAAGACTTACGTGAACAGCTCCTGCAGGATCTGCAGAACTGCCATCTTGCCTGTATGAAAGGCCAGAATATTAATGACAGTGACCTGTCACAAAATGGTTCCGCCTATATTTCCAGCACAATACCTATGGAGTCTGCTGACCAAAACGAAGCCTCTAATAGTTCTGCAAAAGCTGCTGAGGGACTTTCAGCAAAAGTTCTGGCCAGTATTGATGCCGGCATTGATGTTATGCTGGATGGTGATCTGAATAACCTGGATGCCCTGGAAGAGGAAGATTTACTGGCTTCCCTGGAAGACGGTTCTGAACAGGCCATTGCTGACAGCAATGATGTAGAACTGATTGAAGATGCCTATACTCAGCAGGCCAGAAATCTCAGTGCCGGTGCCTGGGTCGAGTTTATTGGTCAGGATGGCCAGACCTATCGAGCCAAGATTTCTTGGATGAGTGAAGACGCCAGTGCCTATATTTTTGTTACCCAGACTGGCCAGATTGCAGAAAAATCCCTGCAGGGTTTAAGTGCAGCACTACGGAATCAACAGGCCACCATTCTGGATGAGTCACCAGTATTTGAACGGGCCATGGATGCTGTATTAGAAGAACTGCAGGAAAAAACCGAACATTAATCCGCTGTAAAATACCTTACCCCAACGATTGTGACTGATAATGTAAAAAGCATGGGCAAGGTCATGATTGCCATTGCCCTGGTGCTTGCCCTTGGACTACTGACCTGGATTTTTCAGGGGGCTATTAACCGGCAGTACAATCCCAACCAGACCGTTCAGACTGGACAAATTACCGATCAATACATAGAAATTGTATTAAAGCGTAACCGTGCCGGCCATTATGTGACATCCGGACGGATCAACGGCTATCCGTCTGTTTTTCTGCTCGATACCGGTGCTACCTATGTGGCTGTTCCTGAAAGCCTTGCTATTAAAATCGGCCTGAAAAAAGGCATGCCGGTCAGCCTTTCTACTGCCAATGGCCGAACTACCGGTTTTCAGACCACTATTGATGAACTGGGTATAGGTAAGATACGGCTGAGAAATATCAGGGCTGTTATTACGCCTAATTTGAGTGAGGTGTTGTTGGGGATGTCAGTTTTGAAGCAGTTGGAGTTTACACAGAAAGGAGGGGTGTTGACGGTTAGGCAATACTTTTAGCGTTCAGCGTTCAGCGTTCAGCGTTCAG
>JANELJ010000001.1:26149-27604 GCA_024511395.1 Gammaproteobacteria bacterium
GCATCTTGCCCGCGCTCCTAGGGTTAATTTTGTCTGGTTAGTTTGAATACTACTGGGCTTAGTAGGAGTAATGCTATTAGGTTGGGTAGGGCCATTAGGGCGTTTAAGGTGTCGGCTAGTAGCCAGATGAAGTTTAGTTCGCCCATGGCGCCTATGGGGACGGCTATTATCCATAATATCCGGAAGATCATGACGGAGCGGATGCCGAACAGGAATTCTACGCAGCGTTCGCCGTAAACACTCCAGCCTAAAATGGTGGTAAAGGCGAATACCGCTTGGGCAAGGCTGACTATCATGCCACCGGTTTCGGGTAATACCTGATCAAAAGCGGCCATGGTCAGTGCTGCGCCTTTAACACCGCTGGTCCAGACGCCGGTCAGTACAATGGCCAAGCCCGTAATGTTGCAGACTATAATGGTATCTATAAATGTGCCCAGCATGGCTATTTTTCCCTGTCGGACCGGATCATCGTTTTTTGCTGCCGCATGGGCAATGGGTGCACTGCCCAGCCCCGCCTCATTGGAAAAGATTCCCCTTGCCACACCCCATTGTATGGCCATAATAATACTGGCTCCGGCAAAACCTCCAGTGGCCGCAACTGGATTAAAGGCACTGTCTATTATCAGGGCAAAGGCTGCAGATATTTCAGAAAAGTGGCTGGCCAGTACTAGCAAACCCGCCAGAAAATAAGCAATAGCCATAAACGGCACCAGCTTACCAGCCACTAGGGCAATACGCTTAATGCCACCCAAAACCACAGCACTGGTTAAAATGAGTAAAACCAGGCCGGTTAACCAGACTGGAATATTAAACTGGGTCTGCATAGCATGGGCCACCGAATTGGCCTGTACAGTATTACCAATACCAAAGGAAGCCAGGGCGCCAAAGACGGCAAACAGAACACCCAGCCATAACCAGCTTTTACCCAGACCATTTTTAATATAATACATCGGCCCACCCAGGTAACTGCCCTGCTCATCCACCTCCCGGTAATGTACCGCACAGACCGCCTCAGCATATTTAGTTGCCATACCAATTAAAGCCGTAAGCCACATCCAGAACAGAGCACCGGGGCCGCCAATAAAAATAGCCGTGGCCACGCCGGTAATATTACCGGTACCAATGGTGGCTGAAAGCGATGTCATCAGGGCATTAAACGGCGAAATTTCTCCTGCTTTATGATCGCCTTCCCTGCCCTGCCATAATAATTTGAAGCCCTTACCCAGGTTTAGTAATGGCATAAACCTAAGCCCCAGCATTAAAAACAGCCCGGCACCAAAAATCATAAACAGCATGGGTTTCCCCCAGACCACAGCGTTTATATCATTCAGCAATGCCGTCAGCCCATCCATTAAAACCATCCTTTTTATTTAATTATTTTTATCTGTTATTGTTACAAGCACCCCATTATAATACCCCAAGCTCAGGAAGTAACTTAGCACTTAACATTTAACA
>JANELJ010000157.1 GCA_024511395.1 Gammaproteobacteria bacterium
AATATAGCGATGCGGTCTGTCGCCTTCTGGTGGACAGGCACCGCCATAACCGATTTTCCCGAAATCAGTCATACTCTGGATACTGCCCGCAGGCAAGTCAGCGGCTCCGGTTGCTATACGATGGACATTAGCAGGAATATCAAATACCAGCCAGTGCCACCAGCCGCTGCCAGTGGGTGCATCCGGGTCATAGACTGTAACGGCAAAACTTTTAGTACCTGCCGGTATGTTTTTCCATTCCAGCTCTGGCGAGATATTCTCACCCTTACAGCCAAAACCGGAATAAACCTGTTGTAAAGACAGCTGGCCATGAATATCTTTACTGTTTAACACAAAACCATCTGCATAAAGATTTTGAGATGCGAAAAGCAAAAACAAGGTTAGCAAAAATAGTTTTTTCATAAATAATATATCCCTTATAAATTGCATACATATTTTATTTGCAGTAGGTTCAACTGATTTTTTTAGGTTAAACCGGCGGTGGTGCCAGAACTTCCCGCTGGCCATTAGACTGCACCGGACTGACCACACCAGCCGCCTCCATATCTTCTACCATTCGTGCAGCCCGGTTATAGCCGACTTTCAGGCGGCGTTGTAAACCGGAAATAGAGGCTCTGCGGGTTTCTGTGACTATGGCCACTGCCTGATCATAAAGCGGATCTGATTCATTTTCGCCGCCTTTATCACCAGGGATCAAACCGGCTGTTGAAACACCTTCTCCGGTCAGAATTTCATCAATATAATCGGCTTTGCCCCGACTCTTTAAATCATCCACTACGGCATGAACTTCATTGTCGGATACAAAGGCACCGTGTACCCGCAACGGATAACCCTGTCCGGGCGGCAGGAACAGCATATCACCATGTCCCAGCAGATTTTCAGCCCCCATTTGATCCAGAATGGTTCTGGAGTCAATTTTTGAGGAGACCTGAAAAGCAATCCGGGTAGGCACATTAGCCTTAATCAGGCCAGTAATAACATCCACCGAAGGTCTTTGTGTGGCAATAATCAGGTGCAGACCGGCAGCACGGGCTTTCTGAGCCAGCCGGGCAATCAGTTCTTCGACTTTTTTACCCACAATCATCATCATATCGGCAAATTCATCAATAACAATGACAATAAAGGGTAAGGGTTCCAGCTCCGGTGCCAGTTCTTCAGGTCTTAAGGGATTAGGTTCAAACAGGGGATCAAGTATAGGTTCTCCGGCATCAATAGCCGCTTCTATTTTCTTGTTAAAACCGGCCAGGTTTCTGACCCCCATAGCTGCCATTAACTTATAGCGCCGTTCCATTTCAGCCACACACCAGCGTAGAGCATTGGCCGCTTCCTTCATATCCGTAACCACCGGTGCCAGAAGATGAGGGATGTCTTCATAAATGGACAGTTCCAACATTTTGGGATCAACCATAATCAGACGCAGCTGATCCGGCGGAAGCTGGAACAGCATACTGAGGATCATGGAGTTAACGCCTACGGACTTACCTGAACCGGTGGTACCCGCTACCAGTAAGTGTGGCATTTTAGCCAGATCGGTCACGATAGGATGACCGGAAATATCATGCCCCAGTCCCAGGGGAATTTTGGCATTAGAGTCAGCAAATTCTCTGGAGCCTAATATTTCACTGAAATAGACAATTTCCCGGTGTTCATTAGGGATTTCAATACCCACGGTGGATTTTCCGGCAATGATTTCCACCACACGGATACTGACCACCAGCATTGAACGGGCCAGGTCTTTGGATAAATTGGTGATCTGACTGACCTTGATACCTGGAGCTAGCTGAATTTCAAAACGGGTAATCACCGGCCCTTGGCTGACTGAAACCACCTGTACATTCAAATTAAAATCAGCCAGTTTATCTTCAATCAGGCGTGATGTATATTCCAGTTGTTCTGGTGAAGTGACATGCTTGGACGGCTGAGCCTTATCCAGCAGGGATAAGGACGGCAAACGGTCCATAGCATCATGTTCAAACAATTCCGGCTGTTGATCCTTATTAACCCGTTTACTGGGTTTGTTTGCCTCAAAACGGGGTTCAATTTTAATGGCTTTTTGTGCCTTAAGGGCTGCTTTCTCTGCTTCCCTTTTCGCCTTCAGTGCCTGTTTTTCAATCTGTTTCTGTTGTTTAAGCTTCTGCTTTTCCTCCAGTTTTAACTGGGATTTAAGCTTGTACTGTTCTGTTTTATCAGCTTTTAAGGCCACCTTTTTTGCACGATAAGCACGCCATTTATCAATACTACGCTGATAACTATTCAGTACAAACGCACCAATATCATCCATTAAGGACAGCCAGGAAAGACCGGTAAACAGAGTAATACCAATTAAAAATAGGGTTAATAATATGAGCGTTGTGCCAACAAAACTGAACCATTGCTGAAGTTGTTCGACAATAACACTGCCCAGTATGCCGCCGGCATGATAGGGCAACTCAATAGCAGGATGAAGAAAATGCATACTGGAAATGGCCGTTCCGGCACAGATAGTCAGGATAAAGCCTATGGTACGCAGACTGAAATACCAGCCATGAAAAACTTCCTGCTCGTTTCTGCCCCGATAGACCAGCCAGCCGCTATAAAGGATCATCAGTGGAAACAGGTATCCCAAATAGCCGAACAGGTTCAGTAAAGCGTCAGCAAACCAGGCACCAAATATACCACCCATATTGTGCAGTTTACCCGGATCAATTTTTTCAGAAATACTGTGTGACCAGCCGGGATCTGCCAGAGAATAGGTAAACAGGGAAATAAACAGATACAGACTGATTGCGATAAAAAGGAAAAAAATACTTTCCTTAATACCTCGAATCACATTGGCAGATAATGGCTTTCTGGTTGTGGCAGAGGCCGTTCTGGTTTTTGCTTTTTTCTTTATGCCAGCTTTCTTTTTTACCGGTTGCGCCAAAATGTGTTAACTCGTTAAGGTTGCTGCTTTTACTCGTTAAATATTTACTAAATATTTGTTAAAGCTGAAATAAAAAGAATGGTTATAATTATGATTATTTTTAATGTGCGCCTATTTTAAAGCAGGATGGATGATTTCTCCAGCATCAATATTAACACCTTTTTGCAATGCCTCAGATAACTCATCCGGAGCATCCGCCAACTGCAGAGGGTATCAGACTGGCCGATAAAGACTGTGGTGCGGTTCGAGGAACAGCACCAAGCATATTGGTTACTCCAAAATGAGTGACACCGTGTTTAACAAAAGTGGGCTTTTCATAAGTGGTTGGACGGGTTGTTTCAATACAGCCGCCCTGATCCACAGAAATATCAATAATAACACTGCCCTTCTGCATCCCGGCAACATCCTGCTCACTGACCAGATGTGGGGCTTTCTGGCCCACCAGCAATACTGCACCGATTAATAAATCGACATTCTGAATATGCTCTGCTATGGCCGATGGGTAAGGATATAAGGCCGTGATATTATGCCCCAGAGCACGCATCCCGACCATTTTTGTCCCGATTACGATCAAACACAACCACTTCAGTCCTAAGACCGACCGCCAGATGAGCCGCTGCCCCCTGCAACTCATACTGTTCATTGCTATAACCGCTTAACAAACCGGCTCCAGCCTGTATAAATACCTCATGACCATAGCTAATCAGCTGAGCAACAGCATCGGGAACCAGTACCACCCGCCCTTCTCTGGGTTTAATTTCTGTTGGTACTGCTATTTTCATGGTTTTCCTCACTGCTCCGGTTCATCGAATGAATAAGTATTAAACACTTGGAATCAATTTAAATGCCCCCATACTTGCTGTATATTACTGTATATGATTTTTCCCTTTTTTCCACTACTCTTTTTTCAGATGGAGTTCATTTATGAGCGATGTTAAACACTGCAAACTTTTAATTCTCGGTTCCGGCCCTGCCGGTTATACAGCTGCCGTTTATGCGGCCAGAGCGAATCTTGACCCGGTACTTGTAACCGGTATGGAACAGGGCGGCCAGCTGATGACCACCACTGAAGTGGATAACTGGCCGGGTGATCCGGAGGGTCTTATGGGGCCGGATCTAATGGAAAGAATGCGTAAACATGCAGAACGTTTTAACACCGAAATTATATTTGACTATATTAATGAAGTGGATCTGCAGACCCGCCCCTTCAAGCTCAAGGGTGATTCCAGCAGCTATACCTGCGACGCCCTGATTATTGCCACGGGTGCTTCCGCCCGCTATTTGGGTCTGGAATCAGAAGAAGCCTTCAAAGGGCGCGGTGTTTCCGGCTGTGCCACCTGTGATGGTTTCTTTTATAAAAACCAGAAAGTTATCGTTGTCGGCGGCGGTAATACCGCCGTAGAAGAAGCCTTATACCTGTCCAATATTGCATCAGAAGTCACTATTGTCCACCGCCGTGACAAATTCAGTTCAGAAAAAATCCTAGCAGACAAACTGATAGAAAAATCCAAAACAGGCAATATCAATATTGAGTGGAATGCCCAGATAAATGAAATTCTGGGTGATGATGCCGGAGTAACCGGTGCCCGTATTAAAAGTACTGTAGATGGTTCCACTAAAGAAATTGAAGCCATGGGTGTATTTATTGCTATTGGTCACAAACCCAATACCGCCATGTTTGAAGGCCAGCTGGAAATGGATCATGGCTATATCAAAACTCAGAAAGGTTCAGAAGGCAATACCACTATGACCAGTATTGAAGGCGTATTTGCGGCCGGTGATGTCGCCGACCATGTTTATCGTCAGGCTATTACTTCTGCCGGAACAGGCTGTATGGCTGCTCTGGACGCTGAGCGTTATCTGGATAAGGACGAGTAATTTTTCCTGTTTTCCTCCTTCATAGTTTTGAAGGGGGAAACACTCAATATTCCATAATGTAAATTGCTTATCTGTCCTGTCTGTTACATAATAAGATTTTATTTAAGGTCTTATGTTAAAAACCACCTAAAGTTTAGAGCGACAGCTCACCCTTGAGAGTCCTGTTTCGCTCATACGTTCTTTAACAATTTGTTTATAACCGGCTGTTTTGAAATTGTTTTTATAACAAATCTTCAAATCGCCTTAAAATATCCGTATCCGGTGGCTGGAATTTTTGGGACTTACCATCCCACCAGTCCCTGACCCTAACCTGCGAAAAATACCTTATCAGTCCCATTCGTATTCTTCCGGCAGTAATGGGTGTATTCTTTCGCCAGGGCGTATTATCAATTAAGCGCAATACCGGGTCCGGACATTTAATAGCCCGCAATTGAGGTATAATATACCCCAGAGCAATAATGTATACCCATCGATGTAACACCTTCCGGGTTTTCTGTCATGTCTGTTTCATGCCCCAGTCATTTTTTAACTGATTGAACAAGGGCTCAATCGACCAGTGCTTTTCATAAGCGACACTAATATCCAGACCACTTAACTGCATATCTGTTGACAGTAATAGAC
>JANELJ010000158.1 GCA_024511395.1 Gammaproteobacteria bacterium
GACTATCGGTTAACTGAGGTAATCAATAAATTTTAAATGATTCTCCTTTTTGGGGGAGCTGAAACTCTAAACTTTAGTTACTATAAAAGTGAAAAATAAAATCTGAGCTTAGCCATAGTTTATTGGGCAGGAGAATACCATAAGCCTAAAGTTTAGAAAGTTGTTATAATGACGCCTCAAATCGGAAAAAGTTCAGAGGCAGTATGTCATTAGATACTCAGGCCGGGCTATCGGCTCCTAAAATCGGTTTTATCAGCCTGAGCTCTCCCAAGGCGCTGGTGGATTCAGAGCATATCCTTACCCGCCTGCGGGCAGAAGGTTATGATATTGGTGATTCCTACCAGAATGCAGAATTAGTAGTGGTGAATACCTGTGGATTTATTGATGCCGCAGTGGAAGAATCCCTAGATGCCATTGGTGAAGCACTGGCTGAAAACGGCAAGGTTATTGTCACCGGCTGTCTGGGTGGTAAAGGGGATATCGTTAAACAGACTCATCCCAATGTTCTGGTTGTAACCGGCCCTCATGCTCTGGAAGAAGTTATGGCAGCGGAGCATGAACATATTCCTCCGCAGCACGATCCGTATACTAGTCTGATCCCCGAAGGCGGCATTAAATTAACGCCCCGGTATTATGCCTATTTAAAAATATCAGAAGGCTGTAATCACAGTTGCAGTTTCTGTATTATTCCCTCGCTCAGAGGTCGGCTGGTCAGCCGTCCTGTGGGTGAAGTCCTGCAGGAAGCTGAAAACCTGATGCATGCTGGTGTTAAGGAACTGCTGCTGGTGTCTCAGGATACCTCAGTTTATGGTCTAGATGTTAAATACCAGACCTGCTTCTATCAGGGACGTCCGGTTAAAACCCGTTTTAAGGAACTGGCCTCAGCCCTGGACGAACTGGATGCCTGGGTGCGTATGCACTATGTTTACCTTTATCCCCATGTGGATGATATTACCCCTTTAATGGCCGAAGGTAAGATTCTGCCTTATCTGGACATCCCCCTGCAGCATGCCAATACCGATATTCTAAAAGCCATGAAGCGTCCGGCCAATACCGAAAATATGCTCCAGCGTATTGCCTCCTGGCGTGAAATCTGTCCAGATATTACCTTAAGAAGCACCTTTATTGTCGGCTTTCCCGGTGAAACTGAAGCCCAGTTTGAAGAACTGCTGGAGTTTACCCGGAAGATCCAGTATGACCGGATTGGGGCATTTAAGTATTCAGCCGTAGAAGGTGCTGCAGCTAACCAAATTGCTGAGCCAGTGCCGGAAGAAGTTAAAGAGCAACGACTGGCCCGCTTAATGGAACTTCAGGCTGAAATCAGCTTTAACAAACTGCAGAAAAAAATCGGCCAGAGTATGCGTGTGCTGATTAACAGTATTGATGAAAAAGGCGTGGTGGCACGCAGTGCTGCCGATGCACCGGAAGTAGACGGTCTGGTATTTATTGATGCTCTGGAAAATGCAGAATTTGATCAAACGGCTGGTCTGAAACCAGGGATTTTGTTAATGTTAAAATTATTGATAATAGCGAACATGATCTCTGGGCCAAGCTCTTATAACCCGAGCTTATAATCAGCTTTTATAATTATGTATGATGATTTATGACAAGGGATAAAATATACGCTCGGCCGCTGGACAAACTGGTGGACTTTAATTTTGATGAACGGGTAGCCTGTGTTTTTCCTGATATGATTAATCGCTCGGTACCCGGATATACCAGTATTGTTGCCATGACCGGGATACTGGCAGCTGAGTTTTATCGAAGCGGCAGTGTTTGCTATGATCTGGGCTGCTCTCTGGGTGCTTCGTCTTTATCCATGGCCAAAGCCATCAATGATCCATCAGTCAGTATTATTGCCGTGGATAATTCTCAGGCTATGCTCAATAAGGTGGATGAATTATTGCCTCCTGAAATTAAACAGAAAATCCGTTTTGTCTGTGCGGATATTAACGATATTAATATTCGCAATGCATCCATTGTAGTCATGAACTTTACCCTGCAGTTTATAACACCACAAAAACGTACACCATTATTATCAAAAATCTATCAGGGTATGCAGACTGGCGGTATTCTGATTTTAAGTGAAAAACTTAACTATGAAAATGAGCAGGAACAGCAGTTATTAATTGAAATGCATCACTTCTTTAAAAAGGCCAATGGCTATACGGATATGGAAATCAGCCAGAAACGCCAGGCACTGGGAAATGTCCTGCTGCCGGAAACCCTGGAACAGCATAAAAGCCGTTTGCACAAGGCTGGTTTTAAACAGACAGAACAGTGGTTTCAGTGTTTTAACTTTGCCTCTCTTATTGCCGTTAAATAAATACCTATGCCGGACTTAAACTTTTTATACTCATCCCTTTATGCGGCCATGCAGGATACCCCTCTGGAATCCTGGGCGCAGATTCTGCCGGAACAGCTTAAAACATTGACAGCAGAAACTCATGGTGACTATCCCCGCTGGCAGCAGGCACTTGAGCAACTGCCTGACTGTAAATCCGCCCATGTTGATTTTAATTCAGATAATCTGCATATCACCTGCAATAATATTGATATGCTTCAGCTTGAGCAAAGTCTGAAGCAATTATCCCCCTGGCGTAAAGGTCCGTATAAAATTAATGATCTGCTGATAGATACCGAGTGGAATTCAGACTGGAAATGGCAGCGGATAAGGAAATACCTGTCCCCTTTAAAGAATCGTTCAATTCTGGATGTGGGCTGCGGTAACGGCTATCATTGCTGGCGTATGTATGGAGAGGGTGCCCGACTGGTAATTGGTATTGATCCGTCCTGGTTATTCTGGATGCAGTTTCAGGCCATTAAGCATTTTACTGGTTCCCGTGCGGTGTATTTGCTGTCCATGGGAATAGAAGGATTGCCAAAGGATTTAAATGGTTTTGATACGGTATTTTCCATGGGAGTACTGTATCACCGCCGTTCGCCTATTGATCACTTACTACAGTTGAAAAGTGCTCTGCGTAAAGGTGGTGAACTGGTTCTGGAAACGCTCATTATAGAGGGTGCGGAAAGAGAAGCTCTGGTACCGGATAATCGTTATGCCAAAATGAGCAATGTCTGGTTTCTGCCCAGTGTACCTACATTAACTCAGTGGTTGCAGCGTTGCGGCTTTATTAATATTAAAGTCGTGGACATTAACCAGACCTCTATTGAGGAACAACGTACAACAGAATGGATGCCGTATGATTCTCTGGAAACATTTCTGGATCCGGCTGATCATAATAAAACCATAGAAGGTTATCCAGCACCTTTGCGGGCCACATTTATTGCTGAAAAGCCTGAATATCAATTAATGATATAAAATATAAAGCGAAAAAAGCCAACATGAAAAAAACAGATAAACCATCGGTTTATGTAAAAGACAGTGAGATCCACGGCAAAGGATTGTTTGCATCCAGAGATATTAAAAAGGGTGAGCTTATTGGCGAGTTTAAACACAAGCCGGCTAAAAAGGATGGTATGTATGTTCTATGGGTAGAAGAAGACCGAGGCTACCGGGTTCTGGATGATTTTAAATACATCAACCACAGCAATAAACCTAATGCGGCTTATTATGATGACTTTACTGTTATGGCATTAAAAAAAATAAAAAAAGACGAAGAAATTACCCATCACTATGGGGAAGATCTGGCTGAAGATGCCTAGGACGCATAAACATATACTTTTTGTAGTCTCCAGTCATGGTTATGGTCACCTGTCACAGATTGCACCGGTGGTCAATGCCTTAAAACAGGCTAATCCTGAATATACTGTATCAATACAGACGGCACTGCCCCTTGAAATCCTGTCCGCCCGAATTAAGGTGCCGTTCAACTAGATTTTGATGGGGATGTGGGTCTGTTAATGGACGATGCCGTAACAGTTAAAACAGAAGCTACCAGGCTGGCCTACCGCACTTTTCATAATCAATGGGAGGACAACTTTCAGAAACAGCTTGATATTCTGCAAAGCTGTAAAGTTGATCTGGTGATAGAAGATATTCCTTATTTGCCTCTGCTTGCGGCCCAGGAACTGAATCTTAAAACCATTGCAGTCTGTTCCCTGAATTGGGCTGATATTTTAAGCAGGATAACGAAATGGAAGAGTATATGGAACTTATACGACGTGCTTATAGTCAGGCGGATGTGTTTTTAAAACCTCAACCTTCCATGTCTATGTCATGGTTATCTAATAGTAAAATTATTCAGGACCGGCCGGGAGCTTCTGACGTGTCTTTTACATTCAGTGAGAAAAAGTGGCTGCATAGTATTCAGGATACCTCACTGAGTTTTACCGATATTGTGCAGTCTGTAGAAGTGCTTATTACTAAGCCGGGTTATGGCCTGTTTGCAGAAGCAGCCTTTGGCCGTAAACCGGTATTTTATGTAGTTCGCCCCGATTGGCTGGAAGAACCATACCTGCTGCAATGGTTAAAGGACTATGTAAATATGATAGAAATATCAAAAAATGAATCAACAGTACTAAAATAGTACCGGCGATAAAACCGACCAGATGAGCCTGGGGCAGAGATGGCCAGAGCGTGTGTGAAAACAGACTGTCCCGAGTATAAAGTTTATACATTATTTTAGCTGAACTGATTAAATAGATACTGGTGGAAAAACATCCTGTAAGAGACAACGGCTTAGTATGCAGCTGCCACTGCTGATAAAGTGCCATAATCAGCAGGGTATTTAATACTCCGGATAGTCCGGCATAATTAATGACTTCGTTACTACTGAACAGATAAAGGTTAATAAAAACAATACCAGTAAACAAAGCGGTAAAAAGCAGTAGACGGCTGTGTTGTTCAATCAGTGCGGATAAAATAATAAAAACAGCAAGGTTTAATATTAAATGTTGTGTATCTGAATGTACCAGATGTCCGGTCATATAACGCCATAATTCTCCCCGAGTTATTTGCTCTGCATTAAAATATAAAGCTTCAGGTACGGTACCAAAAACAAAATACAGTAATGCTATAGATAGTGACAGATTAATAGTTATTCTGTAATTGTTTAAAAACTGCATTTTTTATTCCTTTTTTCTTACCCGAGAGCGCGGGCAGGATACCCACGCTTCCAGGAAGGAAAGAGAGTTAATTCTGTAAAAGTGGCTTTCTGAAAAACATCAGTAAAGGTAATAGCAATAACAGACCCCATAAGTCCAGAGCACCGCCACCGTTACTACCCACATAAGAACGGTTACCTGAAAATACAGGCTGGTTCTGATCCACCCGGCGGCTGGCAGGAGACTTCTGAGCACGAAGGGATCTGGCCTGATTCTCAGTATTTAGTCCACCCTGAATAAAACATATAGCATTGATTTATAAAGAAATATTGCTTGATTATGGGTGTTAAATTTGCAAGTTTTTGGTAAAATAAGCCTTATTAACCTGAATTCT
>JANELJ010000388.1 GCA_024511395.1 Gammaproteobacteria bacterium
CTGATCCAGGAAGTAGCGGCGGTTAAACAGTCAGGTTTCCTGGCACTGGGTATTGAGTACCTCCAGTTTTTTCTGCAGTTTCTGCTGGGCTTTTAAATCAATTTCATCATTACGGATAATAAGCTGAATGCATTCTTCACCGGCCATACTGGCGGGCTGAAATTCCATCTGCATATGAAATTCAGTACCGTCTTCCTTGATGCCTTTTACTTTCAGAGTATTATCTTCTCCGGCAGTACCTTTACTCTTATTACCGGGGGAAAAAGCGGCGTAAAAATTCTTTTAATTTTGTACTGTCATCAGAAGCCACCAGATCCATAATCGGCATAGCTTCAATATCATCCCGGCTTTCATAACCAAAAATTTTAAAATAGGGATCATTGGACAGAATATGCATGCATTCATGAACATAGGCAATTGCATCCTTGGAACTGTCGATAAGTTGTTGACAGCGTTTTTCTGAATCTTCCAGTTGATGACTTAAAACCTGTTCACACAACGCAGTCCCTGTAAGGCTCTGTATTCCTTCTGTAAAGTTAGGCTGAACAGTTCCCGTGGTTCTTCCGGGATGACACTGTAGGCCCCCTGTTTGAGCAGAAATACGGTTTCTTCCGGCGTTTTGTCAGCAATGACAATAACTGCGGCATCACTTTGCTGTTCTTTTAAGCATTGCAGGACGGTACCAATATCCAGATCCTTGATATTGGGTGAAAACAGGATGATATCAAAAGTTTTCCGGTCAATTTCCTTATCAAAAACTTTATGGTTGGATGAAGGGTCAGACCTTCATTGCGTAATATTGTTTCATGTTTCACTAACTGTCCTGTCTTAAAATACTGTTATTATAAGTCGTCCCAGATGGAATCAAATTCGCTGTCCTCATCCAGTGATAGTGTATCATTTTTTTCTGTGCAGTTTTTCTTTAACGGCCAGTAAAAATAGTTTGTGTGAATCGGACCACAGTCCTTTATAAGGAGAGTGATAAAGCTGGTAGGCACTGATTAAAGATAGGCTGTGATGACGAATAATTCTTTCTATTACCTGTGCCATCAGTTTATTTCTGCCAGAACATAAAAAAACAGTTTACAGTTGAGTAACTCTCTTAACACCAGTTTATAACCGATGACTATCTGTTCATGTAATTTACGTACCAGAATGGCAATACGCTGATGTTTTTCACTCAGCGGTAAGTCCCGGCCAAGTGTCATCTTTCTGAGATTATTGGTCAGATCGGTAACCGGCTCATGAATTTTTTCCAGAAAATACAGGCGTTTTTTAAAGGAGCCGGAAATACTATTGCTATCTTTAATGGCATTGTAAATTTCTTTGGTGGAAATACGGATATTGGCCAGAGGCAGGGAATCAAACCATTGATCAACAGCAGTCGGTTTCAGATTAAAATCTGACTTACCCGGTTTTACCTGTTCAGGCCGGTGTTTAAATAATGCTTGCTGCAATTTAGGCAAGATTGCTCTCCAACAGTATCAGGCATAAAAAGATGCTAAATAGTTCAACCTGAATAATACCGTTTTAAGCCTGACATCAAGCCAGGTTTAAAGCAGCTGATTGCTCCGGTTTGATAAAAGACCCCATCAAACCGGAAATAATTTTGAGCCACAAAAGCCGGAGCTTATTGAGGATCTTTCTTAAGTTATGTCCAGCGGCTACCATAACCACATTAATGGCATCACC
>JANELJ010000159.1 GCA_024511395.1 Gammaproteobacteria bacterium
TTTATAATCGAGTTTGAGGAGCAATTGGCTCCTTATATTTAAATAAGAGCGGATACACAGTTTAATTTACACTGTCTAGCAATAATCACGTCTGCTGTTTTTCTGATAGTGATTCCTTTTTTTCGTAGCTTTCTAAAATTATTAGCACTTGTAATTGCCATGTCCTTTCCCAATAAATCATGCACAGTTAAAGATGTTAAAGCGTTTTTGGCTGCTTTATAATCGGTATCACTGCTAAAGCCTTGTAGTACTTCAGCTAGAATGAGATCACCAATTATAATCTCTTCAAGCCCAAGTATTTCATTCAATTTATCTGTTTCTGCACATGCCGTGCCATTGAAAAAATCAATCCAAACACTTGAGTCTACTAAAATCATTTTTTAGTTCTCATTTCATCCAGGTCGCCCTCCCACTTGAGCTTGCCTCTAAGCGCATGAATAGATGCCTGTTTATTCAACTTAATCAAAGCCTTAAGGCCCAATTCAACAACATCCTTTTTGGTACTTAAACCAGTTGCTTTTAATGCATCAGCCATTAAGCCATCATCAATTTCAATATTAGTTCTCATTACAACCACCTTTGCGTATAAAAAAGCAAATGTGTACACATGGTAGCAATGAAACACATACCAGGTCAATTAACCTTGACCGGCTTATTTTTCACTGATTTGACTCATAATTATGTTCATAAAGTTCATGGACTTTTGTTTCAATCCACTGTTCAGCCAGCTTATTAATTTCCTTGGTTTTAAGTCCCTGGGTTTTAATAATCGGGCCGATAACCATTTTTATAGTTCCCGGTTTTTTTAATAACTGCCCTTTAGGCCAGAATTCCCCGGCATTATGGGCAATCGGCAGCACATCAAAACCGGAGGCACTGGCCAGCATGGCACCACCGATTTTATAACTTTCCTTCTGTCCCGGGCGGGTACGGGTGCCTTCAGGGAAAATAATGACCCAGTGACCTTCCTGCAGGCGTTTAGTACCATCAGTTACAATTTTTTTCAGAGCTTTTTTACCGCTTTTTCTGTCAATAGCAATGGATTTTATGGAGGCCAGAGTCCAGCCGAAAAACGGTACCCATAATAATTCCCGTTTCAGGATCCACACTTCAGGAATAAACAGGAGCTGCAGGGCCATGGTTTCCCAAGTGGACTGGTGTTTGCAGAAAATAATACAGGGTTTTTCTGGAATATTTTCCTGCCCGGTGATTTCATATTTTAAATTACAGATCACCCCCAGCATAAACAGAGTAAACCTTGACCAGAGGGCAATTAGTTTGGAACGGTATTTATAGGGTACCGGATAGGCCAGCAGGAAAATCAGGGTGGCAATGGGGATGGAGATCCACATAAAGATCAGAAATATAATGGAACGTATATAAGCCATAGCAGAACCTTTATCGAGATGCTCAGGATTTATTATTCAGAAAATGCTCAGTAAAGTCAGCCAGATCATTATAAACCGGAACAGACTGGTATTGAGTTAAATGTTCATCGGCTATTTTTTTCAGACTGCGCATGCCCTTTCCGGTTTTGACTAGGGCGGTTTTTGTACCGGCTGTCATACCGGCATCCAGATCCCTTAGAGAATCGCCAACTACATAAACTTCTGACAGGTCATCCGTTGAAATCCGGTAGTCCTGTACAATCTTCTGGATCATACCGGGCAGGGGTTTTCGACAGTTGCAGCCATCATCCGGCCCGTGTGGACAGAAATAAAAGGCTTCAATTTTTCCGCCTAGAGGTTCTAATAAGCGCTGTAGTTTATTATGCATGGCATGCAGGGTATCTAGGCTGAACAGCCTGCGATAGATACCGGACTGATTGGTCGCCACAATGACTTTATAACCGGCTTTATACAGTCGGGCAATGGCCTGCAGGCTGCCGGGCAGGGGGATAAATTCATCTTTGGACTTAATAAACTGATCCGAATCCTGATTGATCACCCCGTCCCGATCCAGAATAATAAGCTGAGTCATAAGCGGATTAGAGTCAGATTTAAACCTGTAACAGGGACAGATCAGCGATCTGCATAAACTGGCTGTGCAGCTGATTTAACAGGGCAATACGATTATTTTTCAGGGCTTCATCATCCACCATAACCATAACATCATCAAAGAAGGTGTCTACTACCTCCCGTAAAGTGGACAGTTCGGTTAAGGCTTCGGTATAGGCCGCCTGTGCTAGCAGCGGGCTGATTTTATCAATGACCTCTGTTAACTGCTGTGCAAGATTTTTTTCTGCTTTTTCCTTTAGCAGCTCATTGTTGATCTGAGCAGGCAGGTCAGTTTTAATTTTCTTTAAAATATTGGTAATACGCTTATTTGCAGCCGCCAGGGACTCGGCAGCATCCAGCTTTTTAAACTGGTTGACGGTTTCAATACGCTGGGCAAAGTCATAGGGCTGTGCCGGTCTGATAGTGACTACTGCATCAAAGACATCTGTGCTTATGCCCTGATCGGCAAAATATCCCTTAAGGCGATCCAGCATAAACTGATAAACCGGTTCAACGGCATCTTCTGCTTTAATTTCTGCAGGAAATAATCCGGCCGATTCTGCCAGAAGCTGTGGAATATCCAGAACCAGTTTATTTTCAATAACAGTACGCAGTAAGCCCAGGGCGGCACGTCTCAGGGCAAAAGGGTCTTTATCCCCGCTGGGGATCTGACCCAGGGCAAAGATACCCATTAAGGTATCAATGCGCTCAGCAATGGATAGCACCTGACCAGTAGCTGAGGCCGGAGTCTGATCACCGGCAAAACGGGGCATATACTGCTCATCTAGGGTAATGGCTACCGCCCTGTCTTCACCATCATTAAGTGCATAGTAGCGTCCCATAATGCCCTGTAGATCCGAGAACTCATTGACCATTTCAGTCATCAGGTCGCATTTGGCCAGTTGGGCTGCCCGTCTGGCATGGCTGCTGCTGGTATTTAAAAGTTTGGCAATACTGCCGGCCAGTTCTCTGACCCGTTGGGTTTTATCATAAACGGTTCCCAGCTTATTCTGAAAGACGACCGTTTTTAAACGTTCCAGCTGAATTTCCAGAGGCTGTTTTTTATCCTGATTCCAGAAAAAACTGGCATCAGACAGACGCGGCCGGATAACCCGCTCATTACCTTCCTTAATTTGTTTAGGATCACTGCTTTCAATATTGCTGATGGTAATAAAATTAGGCATCAGCTTATTGTCTTTATCCACCAGGTGAAAGTATTTCTGATGTTTTTTCATAGCAGAAATCAAAGCTTCCGGCGGTACCTCCAGAAAATGCGGTTCAAAGTCTCCAATAATAGCCTTTGGCCATTCAATCATACTGGTAACTTCATCCAGCAGTTCAGGATCAACTACGGCAGTACCCTCAGCCAGTACGGCAATATCCATAATCTGCTGATGGATGATTTGCCGGCGTTTATCAAAATCTGCAATCACCCTGCCCTGCTGTTCCAGAACGGTTTCATAATCAGCAGCGCTGTCCAGGGTAATGACCTGAGGATGATGGAAACGATGGCCGCGGGTTTTATTGGCAGATGTCACACTTAATATATCAGCCTGAATCACCTGTTCACCAAATAAAATAACGGCCCAGTGAACAGGCCGGACAAACATGGCATCTAGATCAGCCCAGTGCATGCGTTTGGGGATGGGTAACTTATCCAGTGCGGTCTGAAAAATGGCCGGGATTAGTTCTTCTGCTGCCTTGCCTTTTTCTTCAATGGTATAGGCCAGCCAGGCACCCTTGTCGGTTTCCAGCCTGGATAATTCTTCAACGGTCACACCACAGGAGCCGGCAAAGCCTATGGCTGCTTTAGTTGGACAGCCTTCATCATCAAAAGCGGCCTGCAGCGCAGGACCACGACGTTCAATGGCTTTATCCGGCTGGGTAGTAGCCAGTTTTTTTACCAGTACCGCGAGACGTCTTGGTGTGGCATAGGTTTTAATTTTGTCATATGTGAGTCCGGCTTTATCCAGTCCTTCGGCAACCCCGTTGCAAAAGGACTGCGCCAGTCCCTTTAGAGCTTTAGGAGGCAGCTCTTCCGTACCAAGTTCAAGTAATAAGTCTTTACTGTCTGACATGTTTTAAATCCGATTTATATTCTGTATGTTCTTATACATATTCCCTCTTCCTTTGGGAGAGGGTTTTCTCCTAAAGGAAGAAAAAGTAATCTGTTAAGTATCCTGCACCATTGGAAAACCCAGTGCCTCACGCCGATCATAGTAGGCCTGGGCAACGGCTCTGGCCAGCCCGCGGACTCGGCCGATAAAACGGGCACGTTCAGTGACTGAAATAGCATGGCGGGCATCGAGCAGGTTAAAGGCATGGGAGGCCTTAATCATCATTTCATAAGCTGGTAACGGCAGGCTGACTTCTATCAGATGCTTACTTTCTGTTTCCAGGTGATCAAACTGCTGAAACAGATTATCTACCGGTGCCTGTTCAAAATTATAGGCGGACATTTCCACTTCATTCTGGTGAAATACATCACCATAAGTGACTTTACCCAGCGGGCCGTCTGTCCAGACCAGATCATAAATACTTTCTACACCCTGCAGGTACATGGCAATACGTTCCAAGCCATAGGTGATTTCACCCGTTACCGGTTTGCAGTCCAGACCGCCGACTTGCTGGAAATAGGTAAACTGGGTGACTTCCATACCATTAAACCAGACTTCCCAGCCCAGACCCCAAGCACCTAGGGTAGGTGATTCCCAGTTGTCTTCTACAAAACGGATATCGTGTACCAGTGGATCAATGCCGAGCATTTTCAGAGAACCCAGATACAGCTCCTGAATATCTAGGGGGGAAGGTTTAATAACGACTTGGAACTGATAATAATGCTGCAGACGATTGGGATTTTCACCATACCGGCCATCGGTAGGGCGACGGCAGGGCTGAACATAGGCCGCGCTCCAGGGCTCCGGGCCAATGGCGCGTAAAAAAGTGGCCGGGTGAAAAGTACCGGCGCCCATTTCCATATCATAGGGTTGTTGCAGCACACAGCCTTTTTCGGCCCAATAGGTTTGCAGGGCGAGGATCAGTCCTTGAAATGTGGACACATCAAGGGTACTGGAGGCATTACGGGTATTTGAGCTACTCTCTGACATTATATTATCTGATTTATTTAGGTTTAAGGGTATCTAAAAGGCCGTAATTATACCTTAAAGCACCTGCCAGATCGTTATTTTGCCTGAAATTGGTACTATTTTTATGGATTTAGATCCTGCTCACTACCTAGATAGGCCGTCTTATTATAATAGGAATTGTCCGCCTGTTACTGTGGAATACACCTATATCGTTTTTTACAGACTTTATGTTAACTTAACCTGAATTCTGGATAAGAACTAAAAAATATTGAACTAAATGCCTGTTTCTCGATCAG
>JANELJ010000160.1 GCA_024511395.1 Gammaproteobacteria bacterium
GCCGCCGGATACGGATATTTTAAGGCGATTTGAAGATTTGTTATAAAAACAATTTCAAAACAGCTGGTTACAAACAAATTGTTAAAGAACGTATGAGCGAAACAGGACTCTCAAGGGTGAGTTGTCGCTCTAAACTTTAGTTAATATGAGCAAAAAACAGAAACTCATCAATAAATTACTAATAGCAAAGACATTCAAATGGTCTGAGTTGGCAACACTGTTAAAGTTGCTTGGTTATAAAGAAATTCAGGGTGATGGTTCAAGAGTAAAATTTGATAATGGTGATCCTGATGCTTTAATTAATCTGCATAAGCCTCATCTAGGTAATGAAATGAAAACATATGCAGTAAAACAAGTAAAAGAAAAGCTAAAAAGTGGTGGTTTGATATGAAGTTGTTAAGATATAAAGGCTATTACGGCTCAATAGAAGCCAGTCCGGAGGATAATTGTCTTTATGGAAAGATTGAGTTTATTAGTCCTCTGGTTAACTATGAAGGGGAGACTATAAGTGAATTAAAATCAGCATTTGAAAATGCTGTTGATGATTATATAAAAACCTGTGAGCAGGCTGGACGGGAACCAGAGCAAACAGTTAAAGGTTCCTTTAACGTTCGTATTGGTTCCGAACTACACAAAAAAGCCTTGGTCTGTGCAAAGGATAATAGAATATCACTGAATGATTTTGTAAAAAAATCAATAGAAAACGCAATTCACTGTTAGCCTAAATTGTTAAAGACAGCACCCCCCACAAAACAAACCCTCTTTACTACAACAGCTAAAGAGGGTCTAATAATCTCAACGCTCAACGCTCAACGCTCAACGCTCAACGCTTAATGCCTGAAATGTCGCATCCCCGTAAAGACCATAGCAATACCATGCTCATCAGCGGCATCAATTACTTCTTGGTCACGCATAGAGCCGCCGGGCTGAATCACGGCGCTGATCCCGACTTCAGCGGCAGAGTCCAGGCCGTCACGGAAGGGGAAGAAAGCATCGGAGGCTATGACCGAACCGGCCACTTCCAGATTTTCATCAGCGGCTTTAATACCGGCAATTTTGGCTGAATACACCCGGCTCATCTGCCCGGCGCCGACACCAATGGTCTGTTTGTCACGGGCATAAACAATGGCATTGGACTTAACAAATTTGACCACTTTCCAGGTAAAGATCAGATCGGCTATCTGTTCCGGTGTGGGGACCTTTTTAGTGACTACTTTCAGATCAGCTTCAGTGATCATGCCGAGATCCCGTTCCTGCACCAGCAGGCCGCCATTAACCCGTTTGTAATCCCAGCCGGGTACCGGAGTGTCTGACCACTGACCACAGGCCAGAACCCGAACATTTTTCTTGTCGGCTAGAACGGCTTTGGCCGCTTCATCAATAGCCGGGGCAATGATGACTTCCACAAACTGACGGTCCACAATGGCTTTGGCAGTTTCTGCATTTAATGTTTCATTAAATGCAATGATACCGCCGAAAGCAGAGGTGTGATCAGTCTGAAATGCACGGTCATAAGCTTCAAGCTGGCTAGAACCTAAAGCGACACCACAGGGGTTGGCATGTTTGACAATCACACAGGCCGGGTCTTCATTAAACTGTTTAACACATTCCAGGGCGGCATCAGTATCCGCAATATTGTTATAGGATAATTCCTTGCCCTGGAGCTGGGTGGCCGTAGCGACACAGGCGTCCTGAGGACTGGATTCAACATAAAATGCCGCATTCTGATGGGGGTTTTCACCATAGCGCATCTGCTGGGACTTGTTAAACTGCATACTCCAGGTTTGCGGGAACAGCTCTTTAGTTTGATCATCATAATTAATGGCGCCCAAGTAATTAGCGATATGACCATCGTATTTTGCCGTGTGTTCAAAGGCCTTGACTGCGAGCTGGAACAGGCTCTTTTTAGACAGCTCACTGGCACTGCTCTTCATTTCATCAATAATGCCGTCATAATCTTCTGGGTTAACTACAATGGCTACGCTTTCATGGTTTTTGGCTGCGGCCCGTACCATGGTCGGGCCACCAATATCAATATTTTCTATAGCTGTGGCCAGATCACAATCAGGGTTGGCAACAGTGGACTCAAAGGGGTACAGGTTGACCACAACCATATCGATGGCATCAATGCCGTGTTCCTGCATTACCGCATCATCTACACCGCGACGGCCTAAAATACCGCCGTGTACTTTGGGGTGCAGTGTTTTAACGCGCCCATCCATCATTTCGGGAAAACCGGTATAGTCAGAAACTTCAGTCACCGGAATATTATTATCCTGCAGCAGACTGGCAGTACCGCCGGTGGAAAGAATATTGACCTGCATTTCAGCCAGAGCTTTGGCGAATTCAACAATATTGTCTTTATTTGAGACAGAGATTAATGCGGTTTTAATGACAGCCATTCAGGGACTCCAGTATTAGTTAGTCTAGTACACGGCTGCAGGGCAGACAGTGCAGGATCGGAATATAATAATGGGAAATGCAGCATGAAACAATATAAAAAATTTTGTCGCAGTAGCTAAACAGTAACTACACCGAAAAATACAGATAAAATCAGCTTATCTGGGAATAACGGTTTTTTTAGTCATTAATATTATATTGCTTTAGTTTTTTACGCAGGGTACCTCGGTTGATGCCGAGCATCTGCGCCGCTTTACTCTGGTTACCATCGGTGTGACCTAATACGGTTTCCAGCAGGGGGGCTTCAACCTCCGCCAATACCAGCTGGTATAAATCATTAATACTATGGCCTTCCAGATCTTTAATATAGCTGGTTAATACAGTACGAACACAGTCACGCAGTACAGCAGTATCATTATTATTATTTGTTTCGGTATCTGCAGCAGGGGCAGGCATATCCTTAATATCAGCTAAAACATCTTGTTCAATGGGCATGGACTTAACCTAAAAAATTACGGTGAACCAAAAAGTAAAATAGTCTTGCGAGGAGATGTCTATTATAGACTTAAATTGTTCTTAAGGTGTCAGAAATTTCTCACATTTAAAAGCAATTTTGGTTTTTTTGACTTTTATCATAAACGGTGAAAATAAATTGATTTCAGGCCTGATGTTTTCGTAAACCGGTTGAAGTGCTATCTGAGAAAAAATTCCTGACCATTATATATTGTTCCTGGGCCTGATTTATCTGATTAATCTTCCGCCAGAAAGTATTGCCCTCAGGTAAGGGTTTTATAATGGCTGCTATATGTTTACGGGCAATTCTCAGGCCGTGGGACTCGCCATAAAATTCATATAATTCGGTTAGTAAATTGAGCAGGATTTGTCCCCGTTCAGCAAAATCAGGTTCACTCAGATGCTGGCCGGTATTCAGATAATGGTTGATATCGGCAAAGATCCAGGGGGTGCTTAATGCTGTGCGTCCAATCATAACGGCATCAGCCCGGGTGTAGTTAAGAACAAATTCGGCTTTTTCAGCACTGTCTATATCACCATTGGCAATAATCGGCAGGCTGACAGCCTGTTTAACCTCTTTAATAGTATCGTATTCAGCTTGGCCCTTATAGCCGCAGGCACGGGTTCGGCCGTGAATGGTCAGCGCCTGTATACCGCTTTGTTCTGCTATATGAGCAATGTTCAGGGCATTTTTACTATGAGGATCCCAGCCGGTGCGAATTTTAAGCGTCACAGGTACAGATACGGCCTGTACAACGGTACTTAGAATATCTCTGACCAGCGGCTCATTTTTTAACAGGGCGGAGCCGGCTGCTATATTGCAGACTTTTTTGGCAGGACAGCCCATATTGATGTCAATAATATCGGCACCATGCTCAACATTAAAGCGGGCTGCTTCGGCCATCTGCTGCGGATCGGTACCCAGGATCTGAACATTCACGGGAGCATGTTCGCCCTGATGGTTTAAGCGGGAACGGGTTTTTAAGGTATGCTGAAATTCGGCTTTGGAAGTAACCATTTCGGATACGGCCAGAGCGGCACCCATTTTACGGCATAGCTGACGAAAGGGTTTGTCGGTGACTCCGGCCATGGGGGCCAGAATAACCGGTGGTTGGGTGCTTGGTTGCGGTGCCTGGATAGGCCAGGAGCCGATATTCATAAACAATTCAATAGAAGGTTATAAATAATTAAACTGGAAACTCAGTAAGGCACCCGGATCGGGATCAACAATTTCCAAGTCTATTTTCTCAGTCTGATTGGGTTTAATTCCAGCTATATAGGAAATATTGCTATTAAGATATTCATCAGGCCTGAACTGTCTGCGGGCAATAATTTCACTCCGGGGATTGGAGAATATGACTTCCAGAACAGGGAATTGCTGGGTAAAGTCAGCCTTGTTTCTAAAGCTTAACTGGATCTCCAAGGCATCTTTAACTGAGGTGTGAGTGTGTACATCATGGTTAATGGTAATGATTTTATCCGGGGCTTTTCTTAAAGGCAGAACACAGCCGGTAATGGGGCAAAGTGTTTCCAGAAAAGACCGGTAATCAGGGTTATCTGCCAGCTGCATACTATTAAAATGCAGGTACTGGGCGGCCAGCAGCAATAGCATGAGCAGGGTGGCAAATAGCCAGCCGAACAGGCTTGCCGGAGAACCTGATTTTGCGGCGTTCTGATTTAGAAAAGAAGGCACAACTTCTTCTTCAACAACAGGAACGGCCGTACTCTGGGTGATTTCGGCTACTTCATGTTCGGCAGTGTCTTCAAAATCATTGTCAGTGCTGTCAGGCTTTGTTTTAGATTCTGTTTCAGTGCGGGTTTGACTATCCTGAGTATTGAATTCCTGTTCCAGCTGATCCAGTTCAGCCAGAATATCATCACCGTTATCCAGCTCATCATCCAGTGAAATGTCTTCACTGGATAAGCTTTTGTTGATGTCATTTAATTCATCAATCAGGTTTTCAGGCGCAATATCTTCATGCTGCTGGGTTTCAATCAGGCTTTGCAGAATATCAATGTCACTTTCATCAACCGGTACCGTAGTATGGCCGGCGGCAGAATGATTGACAGGTTCTTCGTCCAGTTGTTCTGAGAAATCCACCAGTTCTAGTTCATCTTCAAGGGCAGACAGTTCAGGATTTTCTGTTTCATCGCTCTTAATGTTTTCCGGAGCCTCTGACTTTTCCTGTTCCTGGTCTTCTTCCCTGGTACTCAGGTTGTTCTGTATTTCGGGTTCGGCCTCTGTAGTTTCGGATACCTCGGTATCTGCATAAGGTGACAGTGATTCAACAGGTTCAATCGTATCTGTAGTTTCAGCTTCAATATTGTTAACTTCCAGAGACTGCTCTTCAGCTATGATGTCCTGTGCTTCAGCAGACAAGCGGCTCTGAATTTTGTCATTATCGTTTTCAAAACGGGTTTCTGATAATTTTTCAGTTTCAGTTTCAG
>JANELJ010000161.1 GCA_024511395.1 Gammaproteobacteria bacterium
TTTGTGGCTCAAAATTATTTCCGGTTTGATGGGATATTTTATCAAACCAGAACAATCAGCCGCTTTAAACCTGGCTTGATGTCAGGCTTAAAACGGTATTATTCAGGTTGAACTAAATAAGTTTTGCTGGTTCCCACATGGGGGCGTGGGAACATTAAATAGTTCTCCAGATCACTTCCCCGCCCGATTTTTTCTCTATCATATCCAGATAGTTCTCATGATTGATTAATTCTTCTTCCGTGGCTCTAAGGATTTTCAGTGGCTCGCGATCCGCAGATAAACGCTGAATGGTTTCTTCATGCCCCGCTTCATCTGAATTACTTAAGGTCAGACGGGTCTGACCGCCCGTCATCGCCAGATATACATCCGCCAGAATCTCGGAATCCAGCAATGCGCCGTGCAGTTCACGATTGCTATTATCAATATAATAGCGTTTACATAATGCATCCAGGGTGTTTTTCTGTCCAGGATGCATGTCTCTGGCCATTTTCAGCGTATCAAGAATGGTGCAGTAATGTTCTATTTTTTTCAGACTCTGACCAGAGGACTTTTCCAGTAGAGCAATTTCATGATTGATAAAGCCAACATCAAAAGGTGCATTATGTATGACCAGTTCAGCACCTTGAACAAACTTTAGAAAGTCATCGTAAATGTCTGCAAAATAAGGTTTATCTTCAAGAAACTCATTAGTGATACCATGGACTTCAATGGCTCCGTCATCCACTATTCTCTGCGGATTAATATACTGATGAAAAGTATTACCAGTCAGTTTTCGTTCGACCAGTTCAACACAACCGATTTCAATAATCCGGTGTCCTGCGGAGGGTTCCAGACCCGTGGTTTCTGTATCCAGTACAATTTGTCTCATCTAAGCCTTATCCTTTTCCTGCCGATTCAATGCCTTGGTTGGCCAGTTCATCAGCACGCTCATTTTCAGCATGTCCAGAATGTCCTTTTACCCAGTTCCAGGTAATATTATGCTTTTGAGCCAGTTCATCCAGCTGCTGCCATAAATCAGAATTTTTAACCGGTTTTTTCGCGGCTGTTTTCCAGCCTCTTTTTTTCCAGTTTTCTATCCACTCCGTGATCCCTTTGCGCAAATACTGGGAATCGGTGGTCAGCACCACATCACAGGGACGTTTTAACTGAGATAGTGCCTCAATAGCGGCTTTCATTTCCATACGATTATTAGTCGTCTGTGTTTCTCCACCGCAAAATTCCTTTTCCGTATCCTTATATTTCATTAAAGCACCCCAGCCGCCGGGACCAGGATTGCCTTTACAGGCTCCATCTGTATAGATATACACTTTATTATCCATAAATTTTTAATCTTCACTTTCTTTCAGAATGTTGTCTTTTAGTATGGTAGTTTTACTGTCGACATGACTATTTCTCACATCTTTAAAACTGGCCGGTTCAATGGTATTTGAACCAATAATAGCCTTGGTAAACTTCCATTTTTGAGGTATGGGCGTTAATGTGGAAGCCCGTTTGGTAGCCACCATTAAGTAGCCGCCGGCCGGTAATAGGCGCGAAGCCCTGCCCGCGACTTCCATAAATTCCAGCTTCTTTAACAGGGAGGCATTTTTTACCGGCGGCCGGTAAAAATATTCACTGACCAATTGTATATCAAAACCCAGCAGTTTTAACCAGTCCCGTAAGCATTTCTGACTGAGCAGATGACCGCAGGATGGTAATGGTACTTTCTCACGGTTAGCATCACTGGCAATCCGGTTTCTTATCTCCCAGTATTTATGCCAGAAGCCCCAGAGACTGAAAGGATTAAATCCCAGGATCACCACTTTGCCCTCAGCTACCAGAACCCGCTCAACTTCCCGTAATATCTGGTGTGGATCAGGTTCAAGTTCCAGGGTGTGGGGTAATAGAACAGCATCAATAGAATGGCTTTGTATAGACAGGTCCTGAAACTCACCCACATAGCTAACCTGTTTTCCTGGATGCTTAAAACCGTTATTTAAATATTCAGCCGATTCACAGACATATTGAAAAGAGGTTCTTGAAGAAGCGGTTAAACCGCTGTCATCAAGACAGCCCAATTGTAATAAATTGTAACCAAAAATCTGTTCCAGTAACTTATTCAGGGACTGTTTTTCACTGTGCAGAAAGGCCTGACCCAGATCAGTCTGATACCACTGGCGAACCATTTGCCAGGGATGTTCAAAAACACAGGGTCTGGGTCTTTTTTGCGGATCTTTTCTGTTAAAAGGTAAGAATATGTCCCTGGGCTTATTCATTTTATGGGTAAATTTGTGCCATAATACGAAGTTATGAATTCATTAAAAAAGTCATTCGGCCCGTCGTTAAAGGTCAGTCGAATTCCTGCATTTGAAGATAATTATATCTGGTTTATTCACGGTTTACCCGAAAAGCAGGCAGAAAAGCAGATTATTATTGTGGATCCCGGAGAAGCCTGGCCCGTTCTCCAGAGTATTGAACAAAATCGGTACCAGCCACAGGCCATTTTTATTACCCATCATCATGGCGACCATACCGGCGGTATCCGGGAAATACTGGCCCAGTTTGACATACCGGTTTTCGGCCCGGCCCATGAATCCATACCAGCCATTAGCCATAAACTGGATGAAACGCAGACTGTATCACTGAATTCCATGGGTTTATCGTTTAAGGTATTAGACGTACCCGGGCATACACTCGGACATATTGCCTACTTATACCATGCTGAAAATAATGAGGACAGCAGCCTGTTCATTGGTGATACCCTGTTTGCCGGCGGCTGTGGACGGATATTTGAAGGCACAGCAGAGCAGATGCACCATTCATTAGATAAACTCCTGCAGCTGGACGATAATACATGGGTGTACTGTGCCCATGAATACACCCAAGACAACCTAGTTTTTGCCCAACGGGTAGAACCTGAAAACACAGAACTGTTAAAAAGAATAAAAGATACCAGAGAGCTGTGCAGTGCCGGAAAAGCTACTATGCCCTCTTTATTAAAACTGGAAAAACAGACCAATCCTTTTTTACGCTTTAATTGCCAGAGTGTAATTAAAGCTGCAGAACAATTTGCAGGCAAACAACTTTCAACACCTACTGAAGTATTTGCAACAGTCCGCTACTGGAAAGACACACTTGATTAAATTAAAACCCTGTTTTTTGCTGTTGTTTATCAGCCAGCTGACTCTGACAGCCTGTACTACGACAGACACCTTTAATACATCGCAAAATAAGGCAAATATCTTATCCAGCGATTATTTAAAAGATACTCAGAGCGACAATATCAATGCTGATATTGATCCTGTATTAGACTCCACTCGACAGGCTATTGCCGCTCATTCAGACAATATAGGTACGACTCAATATACCCAGGACCCAAAAGTTACTGAGTATAAAAATCTATGGTTATATCTGCCGGAACTGTTTCAGTTATCTGAAATAAACCATCCCAAAATAAAAAAACATAAAACCTGGTATCTGAAACATAAAAGCTATTTAAGCAAGGTTTCTGAACGGGCTGAACCCTATCTGTATTTAATTACTGAAGAAGTTGAGAAAAGAAAATTACCAGGAGAACTGGCATTATTACCTGTTATTGAAAGCGGCTTTAAACCTCATGCCCGTTCCAGCCAGAAAGCGGCCGGTTTATGGCAGTTTATGCCGGCTACCGGTCGCCATTTCGGGCTTAAGCAGAACTGGTGGTTTGACGGACGCCGGGATGTCTATCAGTCCACTAATGCGGCTTTAAGTTACCTGGAACAGCTTAACCGCTATTATAAGGGAGACTGGCTGCTCACCCTTGCAGCTTATAATGCCGGTGCTGGTACTGTGAATAAAGCCGTCAGAAAAAACCGTAAAAAAGGCAAACCTATTGACTACTGGTCTCTAGATTTACCCAGGGAAACCAGAAACTATATCCCCAAGTTACTGGCCATTGCCAAACTGATAAAACATCAGGAACAATACCACTTAACTCTAAAACCTATTGCCAATGAAACCCATCTGACATTAGTCAATACGGAAGCACAGATTGACCTGTCTATTGCTGCCAGAATGGCCGGGATCAGCCTTGCTGATATAAAAAAATACAATCCGGCTTTTAAACAATGGGCCACCGATCCCGAAGGCCCTCATCACCTGCTGCTACCTGCTAACAAAGCAGAAGATTTTAAAATAGCCCTAGCCAGAATGGATGATAAGGATCGGGTACAGTGGTACCGTCATAAAATCCGTTCCGGTGAAAGTCTCAGTGTTATTGCCCATAAATATAAAATATCCACCCGTGCCTTAAAAACAGCCAATAAGCTTAAATCCAGTCGTATTCGAGCCGGTAAATATTTAATGGTGCCCATTGCGGCTAATGATAAAACTCACATAATACCTGACAAGGCACTGGCTGATAAAAGCCGCTCAAAACCATTAAAGAGTAACCAGTTTTATTACAGGGTGAAAAAGGGGGATTCTTTCTGGAAAATTGCCCGTCAGTTTAAAACTTCTCATAAGAAACTGGCCTCACTTAACGGTTTATCTGCCGGAGACACCCTGTCCATAGGACAGAAGCTGATTATTGATGCACCAGTTCAACTCAGTCAGTCCACAAGCAGTAAAAACAGTATCAGTTACCGGGTTCAATCAGGTGATTCACTGTATATTATATCCAGACGTTTTAATGTCTCTATTAATGAGCTAAAAAACTGGAATGGTCTTTATAATAAAAAATATCTGCAGCCGGGTCAGAAACTCAAGCTTTACCTACCTGCCGGGAAACAACCGATTTAAAACGGTTTTTCTACTGCCAAAAACAAGAATAATTATAATAATCAGGATATCTTAAAAATATTGAACGTTCACGTCTGCAGCAAACCGTATTGTCCCGTATTTTTACCGGTGAGGGTATTATTGTCTCGCTGGCCAATTCTTATTCCGAAGCTATAGATAAACTCAATCATGAAGACATTGATATAGTCTGCACCAGTTACCAGCTTAATACTGGTAAAACAGGTATTGAGTTAAGCCGGGAAATACGCTCCATCCCACGTTATAAAGAGTGATGTGGCTATACTATTCCGGACACACAACTTAAAATACTTTTAAAAAGAGAGTGTGTTCAAAATGACAGATAAAACAAGACAAGCAAAGAGCTATACCCCAGAATTCAGAGAATCAGCAGTACAGTTGGCTATCGAGTCAGAAAAGTCGGTTTCAGTAGTCGCCAAAGAACTGGATGTAAACGTTAATACCTTACATAGTCCGACCTGAATAATACCGTTTTAAGCCTGACATCAAGCCAGGTTTAAAGCAGCTGATTGCCCCGGTTTGATAAAAGACCCCATCAAACCGGAAATAATTTTGAGCCACAAAAGCCGGAGCTTA
>JANELJ010000022.1 GCA_024511395.1 Gammaproteobacteria bacterium
AGTAGTCACTTGCCTGTTCCTTGTTCAAATTCATTTGATTTGGTCATTAAATGATCTGATCGAGAAACAGGCATTTAGTTCAATATTTTTTAGTTCTTATCCAGAATTCAGGTTAAATTAAGCTATCTTAACCTTCTAAAGCCGCATGAGCCGCCGTTAATCGTGCTATAGGCACCCGTGGCCCCGAACATGAGACATAGTCCAGCCCAATAGTATGGCAGAACTGGATTGAATCCGGATGGCCGCCGTGTTTACCGCAGATGCCTATGGACATATCCTTACGGGTTTCACGGCCCCAGTTAACGGCCAGTTCCATCAGTTTGCCGACACCTTTTCTGTCCAGCACTTCAAAGGGATTGTCCTGTAGAATGCCGCGCTCATTGTACATTTTTAATGAACTTCAGTTCCTGTACCGTTGAAACCTGTGGGATCATGATCTGGGGGTAAACTTCCATTCCCTTGGCCACACATTCAGTGGCCGCTTCCAGAATGGCGCGGATCTGCATCGAATAGATTTCCGGGAAGGTAATGCCCAGACGAACACCGCGATGACCCAGCATGGGATTGGTTTCATACAGGACACGGACTTTTTTCAGCATACTCTGCTTTTTAATAATGACTTCTTCCACCAGATCAGGGTTTACCATAGTCGGCAGGGGAACTTTATCGGTAACCCGGCACCCCTCGCCGCTTTCAAGCAGGTTCATGGTATTGCACAGGACACTGGCACCGGCTGCCATTTCATGTAAATACTGCAGCTGTTCAATTTCTTTCTGTAATTGAGGCTCTGAAGGCAAAAACTCGTGAATGGGCGGATCCAGCAGGCGAATAGTCACCTTGCGTGGTGACATTACCTCAAACAGCCCGTTGAATAGGCAGCAGGCGATTCAGTGCTTCCTGATGCTGCAGTTTGTTTTCGGCCACAATCATTTCAATCACAATAGGCAGACGTTCAGGATCGTTAAACATCCGTTCGGTCCGGCACAGACCAATACCCATAGCACCGTATTTAATGGCTTTGGCCGAATCGGAAGGGGTATCTGCATTAGCCATAACCTTGAGTCGGGCCAGCTCATCGGCCCAGCTTAACAGGGTATTCAGCTCGGTAGTAAATTCGGCTTCAACCGTGGCAATTTTGCCCTGATAGACATTGCCGCTGGTGCCGTCAATAGTCAGCCAGTCGCCTTCCTTAATCACCTATTGGCCTAGCGCAGGTTAATGTCCACCTGTATGCCTTCTGCACCCGCTACACAGGGCTTACCTATGCCCCGGGCCACAACGGCCGCATGGGAAGTTTTCCCACCGCGACTGGTCAGGATACCCTGGGAAGCAAAAAAGCCGTGAATATCTTCAGGTTTGGTTTTTTCCCGTAGCAGGATCACCTGAAAGCCTTCCTTGCCTAATTGTTCCGCTTTATCGGCATCAAATATAGCCATACCACTGGCAGCACCAGGAGAAGCCGGCAGGCCTTGGGCAATGGCCTCAATACACACATCGGGGCCAGACGTGGATAAAGCATCTGTTCCAGATGCTGAGGGTTAATGCGCAACAGGGCCTGTTGTTTAGTAAGCAGCCCTTCACGCTCCATTTTCACGGAGGTTCTGACCATTGCCGTAGCATTCATTTTACCATTCCGGGTCTGCAGGTAGTATAAAACACCCCGCTCAATGGTAAATTCAAAGTCCTGAACTTCGCAGTAATGGTTCTCCAGTCTGGAGCGCAGTTCTTCCAGCTGCCGGTATATTCTGGGCATTTTACTGGACAGTTGTTCGATGGGCTTGGGCGTTCTGATACCTGCCACCACATCTTCACCTTGGGCATTGGTAAGGTACTCACCGTACAGGCGGTTTTCGCCAGTACCGGGATTACGGGTAAAGGCGACACTAGTAGCGCAGTCATCACCGCGGTTACCGAATACCATGGTCACGATATTAACCGCTGTGCCATTGGCCATTTCCGGGGTGATATTAAATTCACGACGATAATCAATTGCCCGTTTACCCATCCAGGAATTAAATACGGCTTTAATGGCCAGTTCTAACTGCTCATAAGGATCATCGGGAAATTCTCTACCGGTCTGCTGTTTAACAATATTAAGAAATTCATCGCAGACTTGCTGTAAATCATCGGCAGATAAACCAATATCTTCCTGAATACCCTTCTCGGTTTTAATATCAGCAAAAGCCTCATCAAAAGGTTCATCAGCAATACCTAGAGCTACTTTGCCGAATAACTGGATAAAACGTCGATACGCATCATAGGCAAAGCGGGCATCATCGGTTTGTTCTATTTCACCTTTCAGTGTGTTCCGGTTAAGCCCTAGGTTTAAAATTGTGTTCATCATACCGGGCGGACATAGCCGAACCGGAACGTACCGACACCAGCAGGGGATTATCCGGATCGCCGAATTTTTTGCCGGTTTTCTGTTCCAGCTGCTGTATTTGCTCATGAACTTCGGTCATCAGATTATCCGGAAGCTCACCAGTTTCCGAAGCCAGATACTTCAGACAGGTTTCAGTGGTAATAACAAAGCCGGGCGGAACATTAAGACCAATCTGAGTCATCTCACAGAGATTTGCTCCTTTGCCCCCTAGTAAGGCTTTATTTTTGCCATCGCCTTCTTCAAATGCATAGACCTGTTTATTCATTCCATTTTTCCTTTGGGGTTTTAAATTTCTTGGTTGTTAGATATAAGATGTTACTGGCGTCCATAGAGGGTATTCATTTTCCTGGCTATGGCCTGGGTTTCTTCGGTGATCTGTTCCCAGCCGAAGCGCCATTGCCAGTTACCTTCTATGGTGCCTGGGGTATTCATTCTGTGGCCCGCGCCCAGTTGCAGTAAATCCTGCAGCGGCAGAACCGCCAGCCTGGAGACGGATGCCATGGTTACGCTCATCAGCACCAGATTCAGGTTTTCATAAGGGAAATTAAAATATTCCCGGATAAAGTGCTTTTCATCCTCAGTTATGGTTTCCAGCCAGGATAGGGTGGTATCGTTATCATGGGTCCCGGTATAAACTACACTGTTTACCTGGTGGTTGTGAGGCAGATAAGGGTTACCGGGTTCACCGGAAAAGGCAAACTGCATAATTTTCATGCCCGGAAGATTAAACTGTTCACGCAGGGCTTCAACTTCTTTGGTAATAATGCCCAGATCTTCTGCCACCAGTGACAGCTTCGGATAAGCCTTATAAAGTGCCGTAAGCAATTGTTCTCCGGGCACTTTGACCCAGTGACCATTAATGGCTGTTTCTTCATGTGCCGGGATCTCCCAGCAAGCTTCAAAACCTCTGAAATGATCAATACGAATAACATCAAACAATAACTGCTGGGTTTCTATCCGTTCTTTCCACCAGCTGAAACCAGAAGCTGCCATGGCATCCCACTGGTAATGAGGATTACCCCAGCGCTGACCGGTTTCGGAAAAATAATCCGGCGGGACACCGGCTACCACTTCCGTTTTACCCTCCTCGTCCAGTTTAAAATACTGGCGCTGCGCCCAGACATCGGCACTGTCATGAGCCACAAAGATAGGCAGATCACCAAACAGGTAGATACCTTTACTATTAGCATATTCTTTCAGGGCCAGCCATTGAGAGAAAAACAGGTATTGTTCAAACTGGTAAAAAAAGATTTCATATTTCAGCCGTTCCTGGACCTTGTTCAGAGCTTTCTTTTTACGTTTTTTTAACGGTTCCGGCCAGTCTATCCAGCTTTTATTGAGGTTTTCCTTTTTCAGAGCGCTGTAGAGGGCATAGTCATCCAGCCAGAAAGCCTGGTCTTTGATAAACTGTTTAAACTTACGGCACTCCTCATTATCTTCCTGTTCTTCTGACAGGCGTCTGAAGGTATTAAAGGCAATTAAAATACATTTGGAACGCCCCAGCACATCGGCAAAACAGTTGTGCAGATCATGTTCTTCCAGCCAGCCCTTATCCACTAGCCACTGCAGGTCAATCAGACCGGGGTTTCCAGCATGCACTGACTGCGACTGGTAGGGCGAACCATTGCCATGAGTTGGCCCTAGGGGCAAAGTCTGCCAGACACTGAAACCAGAGTCATTTAGGAAGTCCACAAAACGATAGGCATCGGCTCCCAGAACACCGGAGCCGTATGAACTGGGAAGTGAGGTAGGATGCAATAAAACACCAGCACGTCGTTTATCTAATGGTACACCACAATTATATCGTCTGGTCATAGTTCTTCCTGCCCCGGCCGCATAGTACCACCGGCTGCCGGTGACCCGCTGCCATAGGTAAAGACCTGGGTAAGATAGCTTGGAGGCAGTATCCCAAGATATTGATATAATATGGACAGGTTCAGACGAAATAGGGATTCAAAACTACTGACTGAATCCGCTGGATTGTAATCACCGAACCACCAGAACCAGTCAGAGCCTTCACAGACCGCCAGCTGCTGTTCAGCTCGGGCCAGCTGACCATGATCCAGTTCGCCTTTGGCCACCACTTCATCAAAACATTGCTTGGCTTCTATGAGCATATCCCAGCCCCTGTTCTTGGCCCAGTCGCCAATCCAGGTGGAAAATGAGCCGTAAACCCAGCTGCCTGCCACCAAGGAGGGCAGCATAGTGGTTTTTGCATGGCTATTGACACATTTAGCAAAAGTAGTCAGATCAAAACGCGGATGTTCTGCCAGCCGCTGGTATAAGGCCGTCAGGAAATAGTAACCATTTTCAGGATAATATTCCCAGGCGTTTTCACCGTCAAGAATAATAGAAACCACCCGGCCGGATTGATCTTCCCGATTGTGCAAAATGGTTTCCATGTGTTCAATCAAATTATTAACCGCATCGTCCGCATGCCACTTGGAGTAAGTAAAACCAATCAGATCCGACAGGCCGTCATCACGGAAAAAACAGTTAATCAATTCTTCTTTATCAGACTTATTATCAGCCGCAACATCCTCTGCGTTGTCATCTTTACGCGGTTGTACGGTATAGCCGCGATGTACACCAATATTATTGTACACATCATCAATCATACCAGCCTGACTCAGACTGTTGTTCAGGACACTGCCGCCAGTGGCCACCCACTTGAAACCATATTCTGACAAAATTTCAAGAGTTTCATTACTGACGGCTCCTTCTGAGGGCCAGCAGCCCAACGGCTTAAAGCCAAAATGGTTTTTAAAGATATCCAGGCCTTTTTTAATATGCCAGTGAACCCGTTCACGACCACTGGGATATTCAGAATGTTCCGACAGTGCCACATCGGGCATAGCCTCCCGGGCAGAATTTAGATCCAGCAGCAGAGGGACAATCGGGTGAGCATAAGGAGTAACGGATAATTCAATCTGACCGGCTTGTGCCAGGCGGCGGTAGCGATCAATAATCGTATTAAGGATATCGCCAATCACTTCCAGCAATAAATAACGGTCATTGAGCGTATAGTCGTTTTCCTTGTATATCAGGCGCTTGATGCGAGGATCATTACGTCTGACCGTTTCGCCCATCCAGACCAGATGATACCAAGTGAGCAGGTCAAACAGGTATTGATCTTCCAGATAAAAAATGGTGTCCTGATTATTGACAAACCATTCTGACATATTAGCCAGTTTCTGGTAAGCAGGAAAACGATCGATTAGCCGTTCCCGGTTGGCTTTTAAACAATCCTGAATGATCTGCAGACGCAAAGGCGGACTGGACGGCAATTTACTGCAGGTCAGGTGAACCAGCATGGGATCACGCAAGGGGGTGTTATGCTGCAGGAAGTCATTGACCTGGTGTTTATAATCTTCAATCTGTTCAAGCAGGGTCGGGGTGAAATTAACTACCGCACGTGCCCCTTTAACATTTTCCAGATGTTCGACCATATCAATATAGTCTTTAATAACATGCAGATAGGTCCAGGGCAGCTGGAATTCATTTTTTCTGAGATCCCGGTATTCCGGCTGGTGCATGTGCCAGCATATAACGACTTTGAGCTTATCTTCAACAGACGATGTCAATGTTTACTATCCCCTTTAGAGTTAGAGTAGGTTTAAAAATCTGAGTATTAGGTAAAAAGACTTACTTGTCTATAGTCTTTTCACACTTGTCGAACAGTATGCAGTTTGTCGCCAATCATATCCGGGGTCACCAAGACAATACCGGTTTCACTGATCCTGTAATGTTTACGGTCATCCTCGGGATTAACCCCGATTTGAGTACCGGCAGGGATTTTAGTGCCTTTATCAATAACCGCCCGTTTAATAATACAGTTTTGACCGATATTGACATCCGGTAAAATCACCGAGTCTTCCACTAGAGAATAGGAGTTAACCCGGACATTGGAAAACAGCAGGGAGTGGGATATTTTAGCACCGGATATAATACAGCCACCGGAAACCATGGAATCTACCGCCATACCGCGACGATCATCATCGTTAAACACAAACTTGGCCGGAGGCAATTGTTCTTGGTAAGTCCAGATAGGCCACTCCTCATCATACAGGTTCAGTTCCGGTGACACACCAATCAGCTCTTGGTTAGCTTTCCAGAAAGCATCAATGGTTCCGACATCCCGCCAGTATATCTGGTTCTGTTCTTCCTTATTGTTAAAGGAATAGGCAAAGGCACGGTATTTCTTTACCACACTGGGAATAATGTCCTTACCGAAATCCCGGCTGGATTGGCTATTGTCAGCATCTTTAATGAGCTGTTCAATTAAAAAACGGGTATTAAAAATATAAATACCCATAGAAGCCAGTGCCCGCTCGGGATTACCGGGTACATGTTTGGGCTGCTCAGGTTTTTCAGTAAATTCAATAATACGCTTGTTTTCATCAATGGCCATTACCCCGAAGGCTTTGGCTTCTTCAATAGGGACTTCAAAACAGCCTACGGTCAAATCGGTCTCATTTTCACTGTGCTGGGCCAGCATAACGCCATAGTCCATTTTATAGATATGATCACCGGCCAGAACCAGTACGAATTCTGGATTATGGGCACGGATAATGTCCAGGTTCTGGTATAGGGCATCAGCCGTACCCAGGTACCAGTTATCCTTAATCCGCTGCTGGGCCGGCAATAGTTCCACAAATTCACCGAATTCACCCCTGAAATGTCCCCAGCCCTGTTGAATATGGCGGATTAAAGAGTGAGACTTGTACTGGGTCGCGACAGCAATACGGCGGATCCCTGAATTAACACAATTGGACAGGGGGAAGTCAATAATTCGGAACTTACCACCAAAAGGCACACCGGGCTTGGCACGCCAGGTGGTTAATTCTTTAAGACGGGAACCCTGCCCACCAGCCAGAATAATGGCCAGGGTATCACGGGTAAGACGGCTGACATAACGATGGGGATTTTCAATGGACACTGAGGACTCCTGTAACAATCATGCTGACATTAAGAATGTTTAAACCATTCCCTGATTTAATCAATAGATTATGGAACATTTTATAAGAAAATACAGTCTTTTATTCTGAAGAAATGATAAAAAGTTAATTACTTATTATCTCAGGTACAAAAAAGATAACCATGATCACAATCAAAGTTCTTATAATCATTCTAAAAAAACAGTTCTCACTCGCTGACAAAGCTGGATCACCTGCCATTTATCAAACGTCTTATTCATAAAGGACTATTATAATAGTCTGAAATGACAGTATAATGAAAAGCTTAAATAAGCTGCTTTCATCTGCTGTCAGATAAATTCTGGCCGTTAACTCTGACTGTTAACTTTGGTTATTACTGTTCCACCCATGCGGAAGCTGAGTCCATGATAAAGAAATACAAAAAATCACCTGTCCAGGAAGAACTGTCCCGAATTACCGAGGCCAGACATCATGATCCTTTTTCTGTGTTGGGTTTTGACCGGGAACACCAGCTGATCAGAGTGTACCTGCCTTATGCAGAACAGGTAAATCTGATTCTGGATGACCAGCATAAAGCCCCTTTTAAACGCCTGCCTGACAGTGATTTTTTTGAATGGAAAGGTGATGTTGACCAGCTGGGCGATCATTATCAGCTGAACTGGATCGATAAAAGCGGCTATGAACACAACCATTACGACCCTTATTGTTTTGACCCGCAGATTTCTGAATTTGATCTGCACCTGTTCAGTGAAGGTAAATTACTGCAGTGCTACAATATTCTGGGTGCCCATGAAAAAGAAGTCGATGGTATAAAAGGCATTTTATTTGCCACTTGGGCGCCCAATGCTGAACGGGTCAGTGTTATTGGTGACTTTAACCAGTGGGATGGCCGCACCAACCCCATGCGGGTGCGTGGTGGCAGTGGGGTCTGGGAATTATTTATTCCCGGACTGCAGGCCGGCAGTCTGTACAAGTATGAAATTCTTAATCGACACACGGGCGAACTGCTGGAAAAAATTGATCCCTATGCCCGCCAGTTTGAACAGAGGCCAGCCACTGCATCCATGACGACAGCCAGACATACCTGGCAATGGCAGGATCAGGACTGGATTAAAAACCGCCAGGAAGATCGCTGGCTGCACAGCCCTATGTCCATTTATGAAATGCACCTAGGCTCCTGGCAGCGGGATGATGAGGGACATTTTCTCAATTACCGGGAAATTGCTCATCGCCTGGTGGATTATCTTGGGTCGCTCGGCTTTACCCATATTGAGCTGATGCCCGTGACTGAACACCCTCTGGATGCTTCCTGGGGTTACCAGGCCACGGGTTATTTTGCCCCCACCAGTCGTTTCGGCTCCATTGATGACTTTAAATATTTTGTCGATTACTGCCACCAGCACGGCTTTGGTATTCTGGTGGACTGGGTTCCGGCACACTTTCCCAAAGACGCTCACGGACTGGCCCGCTACGACGGCAGTGCCCTGTATGAACATGAAGATCCCCGTCTGGGAGAACATCAAGACTGGGGTACGCTGATTTATAATTTCGGCCGTAACGAAGTTATAAACTTTCTGTTTGCCAGCGCCCTGTTCTGGATGGATGAATTTCATATTGACGGCCTGCGGGTAGATGCCGTGGCATCCATGCTGTACCTGGATTATTCCCGGGAAGACGGTCAGTGGCTGCCCAATAAATACGGCGGCAATGAAAACCTGGAAGTCATTGATTTTCTCAAGGAGCTTAATCACCTGACTCATGTAGAATACCCCGGCACCGTAGTCATTGCTGAAGAATCGACTTCCTGGCCCCAGGTCACCCGTCCCGGCTGGCTGGGCGGACTGGGCTTTACCATGAAGTGGAATATGGGCTGGATGCACGATATTTTAAATTACATGCAGAAAGATCCGGTCTATCGTCACTACCATCATGATCAGCTGACCTTTGGTCTGCTGTACAGTTTTACGGAAAACTTTTTACTGCCCTTTTCTCATGATGAAGTGGTTCACGGCAAAGGTTCCATGCTGGAAAAAATGCCCGGTGATGACTGGCAGAAGTTTGCCAACCTGCGTCTGCTGTACACCTTTATGTTTGCTTATCCCGGTAAAAAGCTGCTGTTTATGGGTTGTGAATTCGGCCAGAGGCGGGAATGGGATTTTAATGGTCAGCTTAGCTGGAACGAACTGGACTCCCCTTATCACCGCGGCGTAAAAGACCTGGTGGCTCAGCTGAACAAATTATACACCGAGGTGCCGGCACTGCATTATTACGATTTTGATGCCAGGGGCTTTGACTGGGTAGACTGTCATGATTCAGCCCAGTCAGTCTTAATATTTCAACGCAACGGTCCGGATGACTCGGTTATTATTGCCCTGAATTTCACTCCCATAGTCAGAGAAAATTATCGTATCGGAGTGCCCTTTGGCGGCCATTATGAAGAAATATTAAACTCTGATTCCAGCTATTATAACGGTTCCAATACTGGCAATGACGACCCTATTGTCAGCGAACCCGTTCCCTGGATGGGCAGAGATCATTCTATCAGTATTACTCTGCCGCCTTTAGCCGGACTGATCATCAAATTAAAATAAGCACCTGTTAAGGAGACCATTTTGGCAAGTACTCAAAAAAGTAAAACAAAAAATAAAGCGGATCCCGTATCCACCCCGGGAAAAAGCGAAAAAAAGACTGGCAGCAAAGCGAAAAAAACAGCATCTAAAAAAAGTGTCAGTAAGAAAAAAGCCGTTAGCGTGAAAAAAAAGACCACCAGCGTAAAGAAAAAGGCTGTTAATACTAAAAAAGCCTCTAAAAAATCAGCCTCGGCTCAGGCACCACGCTATAAAGTTTTATTTATCAGCAGTGAACTTCATCCCTTTGCCAAAACCGGCGGACTGGGCGATGTTTCGGCCAGCCTGCCCAAAGCGCTCAAGGCCATGTACCAGGATATCCGGATTTTAATACCGGCTTATCCTACCGCTATCCAGAAAGCTGAGTCTCTTAAGTACGTGGATTGCATCGAATTACCTGAAAGCGGTTTTCCCGGCGACCTCGGTCTGCCCGAAGGCACCCGCAGCGTATCCATTATTGAAACCCGCCTGCCTTCCAGTCATGTTAAGGTATGGATGATTGAAAGTGAGCTGTATAATCGTTCCGGCGGTCCCTACCAAGATGAAAATGCTCAGGAATGGCTGGATAATGACAAGCGTTTTGCGCTGTTAAATTATGTCGCCACAGAAATTGCCATGGGCCGCAGCAGCCTGAAATGGCAGCCGGATCTAGTACATGCCAATGACTGGCAGACCGGCCTGACCAGTGCGCTGCTGGAACAGGAATTTATTCACCACCACCGACAGCGCCCTGCTACTGTATTCACTATTCATAATATGGCACATATGGGGGTCTTTTCCCGTGAGCAGTTTAATGCACTGCAGCTGCCGGCTTCCCTATGGAACCATCATGAACTGGAATTTCATGACAATTTTTCCTTTATCAAGGGCGGCCTGGTATTTTCTGACCGGGTCAATACTGTCAGTCCCACCTATGCCAGAGAAATTCAGACTGAGGAATTCGGCTATGGTTTATATGGGCTGCTGACCTATCGTAATGAGCGGCTGTCCGGGATCCTTAACGGCATTGATATGAAGGAATGGGATCCGGCCAAAGACCCCTTAATCAAAAAAAATTATTCCATTAAAACCTTGGCCAATAAACAGGACAATAAAGCCGCCTTACAGAAGCATTTTAATTTGCCACGCAAGAAAAATGTGCTGTTATTAGGTATGGTAGCCCGCTTGGTGTATCAGAAAGGGGTGGATTTATTACTGGAGTATATGCAGGAAATTCTTGAGCTGCCGGTACAGATTGTTATTCTAGGTTCCGGCGATCTGGAACTGGAATCCCGTTTGCATCAGTGGTCTTATAAATACCCTGAACAGCTCCAGGTAAAGGTAGGTTATGACGAAGCCCTGTCACATTTAATTGAAGCGGGCAGTGAAGCCTTTTTAATGCCTTCCCGGTTTGAGCCCTGTGGACTGAACCAGCTTTACAGCCTGCGTTACGGTACCATCCCCATTGTACGCAAAACCGGCGGACTCGCAGATACGGTGGTTCACGCTTCCAAGGAAAATTTGAACCAGGGTACAGCTACGGGTGTTGTGTTTCATGAAGAGGAAGGTTCCAGTCTGTTTAATGCCGTCAACCTGACCCATTTACTGTTCCAGGATAAAAAACTCTGGAAAAAACTCATGGTTACTGGCATGAAACAGGAATTTTCCTGGAAGGAAAGTGCTAAACAGTACCTGGAGTTATATGCACAGGCACTGGGCGACAGGGATCAATATAAAAATGGAGTTTATCCGACGGTCCCTGAATAGTATCTATAGGCAATAAAGCTATAGTGCTCTATATTCTTTTTCTTGGGAGCGCGGGCAGGATGCACGCACTCTAGGGTTTCTCAATGTCCCATAAAAAATTAATCCATATCACAAATACTATGCTCCAGCTTATTGCGCCAGAACTGATCATTGCTGTCAAACAGTCTGGATGATACTTCCGGTCCCTAGGTGCCGGCAGGATAGGTATGGATATAATCCTGTTCATCCATCCAGGAACGTAGCACTGGATCAAAAATCTGCCAGGTCCAGGAGACTTCATCAAAACGTAGGAACTGGGACTGGTTACCTTCCATCACTTCCAGCAATAAGGATTCATAAGCATCTATTTTCTGTGTTTTATCATAACTGCTGGCTTCCAGCTGAGTGGTCTGGGTTTCCAGTTCCAGGCCGGCTTTTTTAACCTGCATTTCAATGCGCAGAGATTCTTCCGGCTGAATATTCAGGAAAATCCAGTCCGGCATCCTTAAATAGTCCAACCTGAATAAAATATAGTGCATTGATTTATAAGGAAATATTGGCGAATTATGGGTGTTAAATTTGCAAGTTTTTGGTAAAATAAGCCTTATTACCTTGCAAATTTCCAGACCAAAATGAAGCCAAAGAAACAGTCAAAAATACCTCAGGAAGACCTGTTCAAGATACGCCTTGAAAACATGCTGGACAGAAAATCTATACTGGCAATATTTTTGTGGAGAAGAATACTTTCAGCATAAAATGCCTATACACCCTACGACTATGACCAAATGGCGTAACCGGCCGGGTAAGTCAGGCAGTGAAAAATTACTGATTGAAACCATTAAAGCCAGACTAAAGAGTAAGAACAAGCTTTACAGTTTACATGCACCGGAAGTCGAGTGTATCAGTAAAGGCAAAGCTCATAAGCCTTATGAATTTGGTGTTAAAGCCAGTATCGCGGTAACCAACAAGGAAGGCTTTGTTATTGGTGCTCAAAGCTGTCCGGGCAATCCTTATGATGGACACACTCCACTGCCACAACTGGAACAGATAAAACAGTTTACAGCCGTACAACCGGAACAATGCTTTGTTGACCGGGGTTATCATGGACATGAAGTAAAAGACACTAAAGTTTTTATCTCAGGTCAGAAGCGAGGTGTTACCCGAAGTATTAAAAAGGCATTAAAACGGCGCAGTGCGATTGAGCCTGAAATTGGTCATATGAAAAATGATGGTCGTTTAGATCGCTGCTACCTCAAAGGCGCAGTCGGTGATGCCATTAATGTGGTTATGGTAGCCGCTGGACATAACTTAAGAAAGATCGTAAGCGCTTAACGAACCAACGTCATTCCGAGTTAAATTCTTTCTCCTCATAATAAAGTCACCACTTTATTATGAAGAGCAGAGATGAACTTAGATAATATTTCCGACCTGGAAAGCTTTTGGGCCGAGCAGATTAAGTCATGGCAGAGCACTGATTTAACCCAAAGAGCATATTGCCAGAAGAATGCCCTGCCCAT
>JANELJ010000162.1:0-3491 GCA_024511395.1 Gammaproteobacteria bacterium
TAATTGAAACGGTTAATGATCAGCTAAAAAATATTACACAGATTGAACATTCACGTCATAGAAGCGTAAGTGGTTTTATGTTGAACCTTATTGGTTCTCTGATTGCCTATTGTCATAAAAAGACAAGCCGACAATCAGAATAGATGAGAGTGATATGAAAACTCTCTGTATTTAGGTAAATGACTGGGTTCTTATCCAGATCTCAGGTTAAATACTCAATGAATTCATTTACCGGAATATAATCTTTATTACTGACAGTCGTTTTCAGTGAATCTGAATCAATAAAATTGAACTGTTTAGATTTAAATAAGAGTGGATACACAGTTTAATTTACACTATCGATTTATCATATTGGTTACGTCTTATGGGTGATCGGTAAGAACGCTTTCTACGGTATCAAGTAAATCAAACTCATATTTAGCATCAAAAAAATGATTGGCACCCTCAATAATAATAATGGTGGTATTGGTTGATGCCAGGCTCTTATTCCAGTTTTTGTCCACTCGGGTATCTTCACTGCCTAGGATCAGCGTTTTTTTAATGGGCGTCTGTTTAAGGTACTGATACAGATTATCTTTGGAAAGATTGTAATAAGAAATAAAATTATTAGCTGTTGTTACATATTCCTTACAGTATGATAAAGCAAACTTTTTCAGTTCATTTTTATCCGGTATTTTCTGGGCCAGTTCAATATCCTTACGGGTGGCATATGAATTAGGAGTGTCTCCAAAATTGGGCATGGAAAGAAAAATCAGCTGGTTTACGGGGGCTTCAGGGTAATGATGAATATAGGCTATAAGCTGTGAAGAACCCGCACTATGGCCAATAAGCGTGATTTTTTTTCCTGTCTTTGCTGTTAACCAATTTACCCACTGATTAATATCTTTAAGATCACCCAGAAGAGAATGGGTATGAATGGCTTCACAGGATAAACTTGGTGTCAGTACGGTATAGCTGGATTCATGCAGCGATTCTGCCAGTTGTTTAACAGTCTGGAAGTTATGTGTCAGCATAAAACTATGCAGGATCATAACGACCGGTTTATTGCTTTCGCCGGGATAAAATTCACCATAGGCGGCTATTTTATTGGTGAGTTGCAGGGTTACAGGCTGAGGTTCATAGGCATTTTCCTGAGCTAAAACAGGAGGATACAGGAACAGGGCAATTAAACAGATGAAACTATAGACCGTTTTAACGATACTGTTTTTTTTAAACAAAATACTCAACATAGTAAGACGTCCATTACTGTCACAGGAATTGAGTCTGAAATTATAATTATAAATTGAGTATAGTGTATAAATTCAAATAGTGTATTGTTTGAGGGAATTAGTTTTCCGGGACTGGCAGCTTAAACCTGCATAAACCTGTTACACCAGATCTAGGTATTTTTGAGGATCAACTTTCCACTGCTGGTCAGATTCAGAACTGGTGATTTTATATTTATCCTGTCTGGCTAAATCAATCAGCTTAGGTTCAATGGTTTCACGGGTGCGGGTGTTAAGAAAAATAATAACCTTTGGCGTCAGAAGGTTTTTGTCGTTTTCATAAACCACGGCCAGGTATTTTTTATTCAGCATAACCAGGGTTGCTGGTGGGTAGATGCCGACACACTGGATAAATTCGTGTAATAACTGCGGGTTAAAATGTGACTCGGCCTAGGATAACATGCGTTTAAGGACTACGGAAGGCTCCTTGCCTTTATGGTAGCAGCGGTCTGCGGTCAGGGCATCATAAACATCAACAATGGCTGACATTTGCTCGATTTCACTAATTTCATCCTCTTTCCAGCCGTTAGGATAGCCGCTGCCATCATACTTTTCATGGTGTAAGGCAGCTACATCCAGGGCATTCTGGTTTATTCCTTTCCAGAATAATGTGGCTGTCAACTACATGGCGACGCATAATGACAAATTCTTTGTCCGTCAGTTTGTCTGGTTTGTTTAAAATTTCATCCGGAGTCAGTGTTTTGCCGATATCATGTAAAAAACCACCCACACCGACATCGTGAATAATAGTTTCTGACATGCCCCTGCTTTGAGCAAAGGACATCATTAAAACACCAATATTGACAGAATGCTCAAAAGTATAGGCATCCCAGTGACGAATACGGGACAGTCCCAGCAGGGCATTATGGTTATTTAGAACTGACTCGGACATATCATTAACAATAGAGGTCACTTCCTTCATTTTAACCTGCTGACCCAGTTTGACATCAGACATGATAGTGCTGATAAGCCCTTCAGCCTGTTTTTTAATATCTTTGGCTTTAGTCCGAATGGTTTTCAGGTTCTGTGGTTTCTTCCTGTTTTGTGGGGCTTTGACTGGAGGGGCTTCACTATCAGCTACAGCATTTTTTCCAGCAGATTGGTTGAGCTGTTCAGGCGCGGCTTCTATATCCAGACCTTTATCAGTATCGATTTTCAGGGTTTTAATACCGGACTTAAGCAGTTTCTTTATATCAGTAGGATCGGTAATTTTAAACTGGTTTCTGACAAAAGGATGGTCTAGCTAGGAGCAGTTTAACTCGTGGATATACATGTCTTTACGAATTTGTTTGACAAAAATGGTTTTTATCATAAATTGTAGGTTTGCATCTGCCAGGAAAGTATAAAAATAACTACAATAGGACTTAAGCCTGACTTTGAGTATAGAAAATATTATTTAAAAAGGAAGAATGGATATAAAAAGAATGGATGTTTTTTATAAAGAAATACAGAAAGATAAAGTAATGAGCAAGCCCGGTTAATTACCAGGTGATTGTGGTTAAATAGATAGGAAGTTGAATAGAAGTGGCGTCCCCTAGGGGACTCGAACCCCTGTTACCGCCGTGAAAGGGCGGTGTCCTAGGCCACTAGACGAAGGGGACAATACCTGATTTGTTCAGATAATCAACAAACTAACTCGGCTAAAACGTCTGCCTGAAGTTGATTATGTATGTCGCTTCGTAGCATTAGCTAGAAAGTGCGCATATTATATGGTCGGTTCTATGAATTAGTCAAATAAAAATTCATTATAAGTGTGCAGAAAACAGGGTACAGAAAAATCCTTGCTGTAGACCATTGCTATAAATCAAAATAGCTTCTGAAATATTAATTGTACATGGATAATCCGGCCTGGCAGGCACTGAAAGAGCATTATGAAGCTATTAAAGATGTTCATATGCGGGATATGTTTGCAGAGGATTCACTAAGGTTTGAAAATTTTTCTACCTCTGTTAATGATATTGTGCTGGATTATTCCAAAAACCGGATTAATGAAGAAAGCATGCGTCTGCTTATGGACCTGGCACATCAGGCTAAGGTAGAGGAATGGCGGGATCTGATGTTTTCCGGAGAGTCGATCAATTCCACTGAACATCGTTCTGTTTTACATACGGCACTGAGAAACCGTTCCAGTAAACCTATTCGTGTCAATGGGCGTAACGTCATGCCCGGAATTAAGGCGGTGCTGGCTCATATGCGGGACTTTTCTGAACAGGTACGCAGCGGGGA
>JANELJ010000162.1:3591-5337 GCA_024511395.1 Gammaproteobacteria bacterium
ATACGGCACTGAGAAACCGTTCCAGTAAACCTATTCGTGTCAATGGGCGTAACGTCATGCCCGGAATTAAGGCGGTGCTGGCTCATATGCGGGACTTTTCTGAACAGGTACGCAGCGGGGAATGGTGTGGTTATAATGGTGCCCGAATAAAAAGTATTATCAATATCGGTATCGGCGGTTCCGATCTAGGGCCGCATGTGGTGTGTGAATCTATGAAACCCTATTCACAGCGGGGACTGGATGTTTACTTTGTCTCCAATGCCGATGCCACTCACCTGGTAGAAACTTTAAAATGTGTCGAACCGGAAACCTCCCTGTTTGTTATTGCCTCTAAAACTTTTACCACCCAGGAAACCATGCTCAATGCTTTCAGCGCCCGTAAGTGGTTTATGGATCTGGTGGGTAATGAAAAAGCCATTGAAAAGCACTTTGTGGCGGTGACGACTAATGTTGAACTGGCTACTAGGTTTGGTATTAATGAGGCCAATACCTTTGAATTCTGGGACTGGGTGGGCGGTCGCTATTCACTCTGGTCTGCTATTGGTCTGTCTATTGCCCTGTACCTGGGGATGGACCATTTTGAGTCTTTACTTGATGGTGCCTACGAAATGGATCAGCATTTTCTAAAGACGCCCCTGGAGGAAAATATTCCGGTTATTATGGCCTTACTGGGGATCTGGTATAACAATTTTTTTGATGCCCAGAATCATGCCATTATGCCTTACAGCCAGTACCTTGAACGTCTGCCCGATTACCTGCAGCAGCTGGATATGGAAAGTAATGGTAAAACCATTGGCCGTAACGGCCACCGGGTAAATTATCTGACCGGACCTATTATCTGGGGGCAGTCCGGTACCAACGGCCAGCATGCCTTTTTCCAGTTATTGCACCAGGGCACCAAGCCGGTACCGGCTGACTTTTTAATACCGGCCCTGAGTCAGAATCCTTTAGGTCTGCATCACAGGGTGCTGTTTTCCAACTGTTTGGCCCAGACCAAGGCCTTAATGCTGGGTAAAAAATACGCAGAAGCTGTGGAAGAAATGCGCCATCAGGGCTATTCCTAGGATGAGATTGAAGAAGTCATTCAGCATAAGGTATTTGACGGCAATAAACCGACCAATACTATTATCTTTGAACGCCTGACACTTAAAACACTGGGTTCTATACTGGCCATGTATGAACATAAGGTATTTGTCCAGGGAATAATCTGGAACATTAACTCCTTTGACCAGTGGGGTGTGGAATACGGCAAGGTTCTGGCCGGTCAGATACAGAAAGACCTTTCAACTCCAGGGGATGTTGAAAACCATGATTCCTCCACCAATGGTCTGATCAATTATCGCAAGCGGGTTTACTTCGATGAACTGGATAAAAACAAACTGGACTAAATCTGCGTCCATTCCCAATATTCCCTCTCCCTCTGGGAGAGGGGAAACCTCGATAAATTGAAAACCTTTCTGTAGGTTCTTACTTACTTTGCCAGGTAAAAACCAGTATATTCGCTACATATCTTTGCTATTCTTTTAGAACTTATCTAAACTTTGATCCAGTTCCTTGATTTGTGCAACAGGTTTTCGGGTTTATGCGTTCTGTTATTTTTATATATTTTGCTCTAATATTTCTATTTAGTCCGACCTGAATAAATCATAGCACATTGATTTATAAAGAAATATTGGCGAATTATGGGTGTTAAATTTGCAGGTTTTTGGTAAAATAACCCTTATTACCTTGCAAATTTCCAGACCA
>JANELJ010000389.1 GCA_024511395.1 Gammaproteobacteria bacterium
GCTATTATTGATATTTTGGGACTGAGAACAGCCAAAAATATAGCTCTGGGTGTGGTTTTAAGCGGTATCTTTGATACCCGGCAATGTCCGAATTTTAAAGTAGAGAATTACTGGCTCAATAGTCTGTTAAGTACCCGCCTTGGTAGAGAATTTGCTGTATATATTACAGATTTACAGCGGGATGAAGTTTATCTATGTGCCATGCTGTATGAAATTGGTCAGATGGCCCTGGCATTTCTATATCCGCAAGTGATGAACCGGATCCTAGCTGAAGAGTAGGCCCTGAGTATGGTTAGTGAACTGCGAAATTTTGGCCGCAATCATTATACAATCAGGCCTTATTGGCCTGCTCGATGCCAGTAAACATTATGATCCGAGCCAGGGGGCTCAGTTTGAAACCTATGCTACTATCCGGATTTGGGGCACCATTCTCGATGAAGTCAGGCGCAGTGACTGGGTGCCTAAATCGGTGCATAAAAAAGCCAGAGATTTAACTTCAGCTATTGCAGAAATTGAGCGTCGTACCGGCCGTGATGCTAGGGATATTGAAGTGTCTCAGGAACTGGGTGTTTCCTTGGATGAATATTATAATATTCTGCAGGACAGCAGTTCCTGCAGAATGCTCAGTTTTAATGATCTCGATGCGGATGATACCCAGAGCCTGGGTATGTTTGAGGACCGGCATAGTAACGTGGTGTCTGATGTGATGGATGAGGAGTTTAAACAGCGCCTGTCCCATGCCATAGCCAGTCTCCCGGAGCGGGAACGTATGGTTATGTCGCTGTATTATGATACCGAGATGAACCTTAAGGAAGTTGGAGCATTAATTGGCATCAGTGAATCCCGGGTCAGTCAGCTGCTCAGCCTGGCCCAGTTAAGATTAGTTGCAAGAATGAATGAAACATGAGCCATACAATTATACGCCGACAGTATCAGACCACTACACCGGTGGGTTTATATGAAGCTAATTTTCGCCGTTTAACCCGGCTGTTGCCGGATATCGCCCGGCGTAAGGTAGGAGAGTGCATTGAATTAGCTGCAGAAAATACTACCATCACCATTCTTGAACAGTTTAAATATACTTCGATTATCAGCCTGCAACAGGCGTTGAATACCTCTTTTAATCAGCTTTCTGACCTTGAGATGGAACTGCGTATCTGCCACGATGCCCGTCTGCTTGAAGTGGTAGGATACCAGGGGCGTAATCCAGTGCAGTCGGCACTTTATTATCCAAACAAACACATGATGCAGCTAGATGAAAAAAAACAGCTGAATTTGTTATTAAAGGAAATACTAGAAACTTCTATCCGGCAGCAACGCCATCTTGCTGATTCTTTAACCTAAATAAATCGGTTGAAACGTAGCGAGAATGATCAGAGTGCTGAAGATACAAGGATTTACAGGTTATTTTGTCTTTATTCGTACCCCAAGGACACTTCCTTCGGGGCGTAGCCACCCTACGGGTGAAGTCAAAATGTTCTGGAAAGCCTTGTAGATTCAGTGCTATGGACATTCGCAGTAGGTTTAACTAATTTATTTAGTCCGACCTGAATGAATCATAGCACATTGATTTATAAGGAAATATTGGCGAATTATGGGTGTTAAATTTGCAGGTTTTTGGTAAAATAAGCCTTATTACCTTGCAAATTTCCAGACCAAAATGAAGCCA
>JANELJ010000163.1 GCA_024511395.1 Gammaproteobacteria bacterium
ATGGATGGATTCACGGCGTCTTCAGCAAGAAGCATGACAGACAGATACGGATTCTGCATATAAATCATGATTAAACCTAAATTAATCAGTTGAACCTTTTAGAACTTTTTTTGCCCAATTGATTTAGATATTGAGTAATTGTTTTTCTAATTTGACGGTTTTTAAGTTAGAATTCCAACTCACTACAAAACAGGCCTGTTATAGTTAATATGCAGGTTCCAGAACGACCTCTTAATGAGATTTTAATCATTAACCTGAATAATTGAGCTGCAAATTTATGAAACGGATTCTTACTTACTTTTTTACCCTGTTACTGTGTTCCCTGTTTACCATTAATACTCTGCAGGCTGCCCCAAAAATTATTCCCAAGGCACCGGATATTGCAGCAAAGTCCTATATTCTAATGGACTACAACAGCGGCAAAGTTATTGCCCAGAAAAATCCCGATATGCCTGTGGCTCCAGCCAGTATTACCAAGGTTATGACGGCTTTTGTGGTTTTTTCCGAGCTGGAAGAAGGCAATATCAAACTGGACGACCTAGTTACCGTCAGCAAAAAAGCTTGGAAAACCCCCGGCTCCCGGATGTTTATTAATGTTAACAGCAAGGTATCTGTAGAAGATCTGCTGCAGGGTATGATTATTCAATCCGGCAATGATGCCTCTGTGGCCCTGGCAGAATATATTGCTGGCAGTGAGGACACCTTTGCGGCTCTGATGAACCAGCATGCCCAGGAACTGGGGATGAAGAATACTAATTTTATCAACAGTACCGGTCTGCCTGACAAGGCCCATAAAACCACCGCCAGAGATCTGGCTATTCTGGCCCAGGCTTTAATAAAACGATTTCCTCAATACTACAAATGGTATTCCACCAAAGATTTCATCTATAATAAAATCAAGCAGTCCAATCGCAATACCCTGTTATGGCGTGATAAAAGCGTGGACGGCGTGAAAACCGGTCATACGGAAGAAGCCGGTTATTGTTTGCTGGCTTCAGCCAAACGCAATAATATGCGTCTAATCTCCGTGGTACTGGGTACCAGCAGTGCCAATGCCCGGGCCCAGGAAACTCAGAAACAGCTTAATTTCGGGTTCCGTTTTTATGAATCTCATATTATTTATCCTGCTCAGAAAACCCTCAAAAAAATCCGTATCTACAAGGGCAGTAAAGAACAACTGGCCGTTGGCGTAGCCAATGATATCGCCGTTACCATACCGCGCGGACAGTATAAAAATCTGAAACCGGCCATGACCATGAATACGCCTCTGGAAGCACCGGTCAGTAAAGGTCAGAAACTGGGTTCAGTTAAAATAACACTGGACGGGAAGGTACTGGCCAGTTCCCCATTGATTGCCCTGGAAGATATTCCCGAAGGCAGCCTCTGGCAACAGGCCAAAGACAGTGCCTTAATGATGCTGGAGTAAGCTGCCTTGTCTGAACCCGTGGTTTATTTAAATGGCCGCTATGTGGCGCTTAGTGAGGCTCATATTTCCATACTGGATCGGGGGGTTATTTTTGGTGACGGTATTTATGAAGTTATTCCCGCCTATGGCGGCCATCCCTTTCGCCTGCAGCACCACCTGCAGCGACTGGCTAACAACCTGTCAGAAATTCGCATTAACAACCCGTTAACACCGGAGCAATGGCAGACAGCCATTGCTGCCGTTATTAAGCACAATCAGCTGGATGATCAGTCTATATATCTACAGGTTACCCGGGGGGTAGCCCCACGGGATCACCGTTTTCCTGAACAGTCACAGCCTACGGTGGTCATTATGACTTCTGAGCTGAAAACCGTTTCTGAGGAAAAAGTGAAGCAGGGTGTTAAGGCTGTTACACTGCCAGATAACCGCTGGCTGAACTGTCATATTAAGTCCATCTCTTTACTGCCTAATGTATTATTACGCCAACAGGCCCAGGATCAGGGGGCTGATGAAGCCATTCTGGTTCGGAACGGCCATGCCATTGAAGGTGCTGCCAGTAATATTTTTATAGTTCAGCAGCAGTGTATTATTACCCCGCCCAAAAGCCCTATGTTATTACCGGGTGTCACCCGGGAGCTGGTCGTACAGATCGCTCGTAATAAAAATATCTGCCTGAAGGAGCAGCCCATCAGCGAGTCCGAACTCCTGCAGGCCGATGAAATCTGGCTGACCAGTTCCACCAAAGAGGTTTTACCCGTCACCCGGCTTAATGATAAAATCATTGGTCGAGGCCGCCCAGGCCCGCTCTGGCAGGAAATGTACCGCTCCTACCAGGACTATAAACAGCATCTGCGCAGCGGTCACCCCCTGCCGGATTCATAAACTGATTATTGATCCATTACTGAGGTAACTATGAGTGACAAGCCGCTGCAACCCGATGATGAAAGTATTGATAAGGATCACCTGCTTCATTTCCCCTGTGAATTTTCACTTAAGGTAATGGGTGAAGATATTGATAATTATGCGGACTATGTCCTTACTGTCTGTCAGAAGCATGTGGATAATGTCGATCCGGCCAATGTCAAAACCCGGCCCAGCCGCAATGGCAAATACCTAGCGGTTACCGTAACCTTTACCGCCACCAGTCGTGAACAGCTGGATAATCTGTATCATGAGCTTAATATTTATGAACATACCAAAATGGCTCTTTAATCCTTGCCTGAACCACACACTTTAGAACCCGCTACTATAATAGTCCGCACCCTAGGACTGCAGGCTTATGAGCCTATCTGGCAGGCCATGCTGGATTTTACTGAGCAGCGCAATCCAGATACCCATGATGAAATCTGGCTGCTGGAACATCATCCAGTATTTACCTTGGGCCGTAACGGTAAAAAAGAACATATTCTGTCTACATCAGATATTCCAGTTATCCCTATTGACCGCGGCGGTCAGGTGACCTATCACGGTCCCGGCCAGTTAATTGCTTATCTGCTAATTGATATTAAGCGCCAAGGGATGGGTGTGCGCCACCTAGTCAGCCAGATTGAACAGAGCATTATTGATACCCTAGCTGAATATGATCTACAGGCCAGTGCCCGAAGGGAGGCTCCCGGTGTTTATATAAACGAGGCCAAAATCGCAGCACTGGGTCTGCGCATTAAAAAAGGCTGCAGTTTTCATGGCCTGAGTCTTAACCTGAATATGGATTTAAGCCCCTTTAAACAGATCAACCCCTGCGGTTATAAAAATCTTGAAGTCGTTCAGCTTTGTGACTATATTGAAAAGGTAAACCCTCAACTGTTGCAACAACAACTGACTTTCCACCTGGCCAGAAACCTCGGCCACAGCGCACCTGAAAAGACACTTGTCTGGAAAGAAGGACTCTGAAATTTTATGGCTGAAAATATTATTGTAAGAAAGGCAAACCATGAAGATCTGGATGGCATACTGACTTTGCTTAACCGTCCTGAAGCCGATAACGTGCATGCTCTGCAGGGACATGATGCCAATACTATTTATCAGTCCATTCTTGAAGACAGTAATTATTTTCAGATTATTGCCACTTCTGAACAGAACCTGATCGACATGCTGACCCTGGTCATTATTATGCAAATGAGCCATGAAGGCAGCAGCAGTGCTCTTATTACCGATCTTATTATCCAGGACTCTGATCAGGAAACCGCTTTTGCCTTATTAAAATATGCTACCGATCTGGCAGAAGAATATGGTTGTTTCAAGACCATATTGCACTGCAACAATCCGCAGGAAGAAATCACCTCCGCCTGTAAAGAACTGGGCTTTAAAGGCGATAGTGGGTGTCTTGTTTTAAATTAGTTTTCATCCGTCTATTAGACGTTTAACGTCCCCCTTTGAAAAAGGGGGACTTAACCGCCGCAGCAAAATTACAGGTATTTTATATAACGCTCCGATTCCGCATCAGAAACAGGAGTAAATCCGACTTTCTGCAAATACAGTTGATGTTCTTTATCTGAGGCGCTGGCCGTTAAGGTGTTTATTCCTTTTTCCTTAAAAAATTCCAGGTGTTTCTGATAATAATACGTCCCCAGTTTAAAGTCCCGGTATCTGGGTGTGACGTAATCCAGCTTGATATCAAACACACCACCGTTTAAAACCCCAACCAGAAGACCGGCGATATTATTATCGCGCAGCATATAAAAAGAACAGTCATCCGGTTTTAAATTATCTATAGCGGTCTGCTTTTCTATCTCCTCTTGGTTCACATTCAGAAAATGCTGAAAAAATTCAGATTCCTACATGGCTCTGAGAATTTTAAAGTCTTCCTTGGTGTTATAAATTTTATAGATAAAATACAGATTTATACAGGCAATACCCAGATTCATAAATACTGTGGGCAGAGAATCAATCAGCCAGGCAAAGGTTGCAAATAAAATACATCTAAGCAGATTAATCCATCTCAATTTAAGTATTGATATCATTATCAGGGATATTAGCACCACCAGGGATGCCAGATAGCCGAACCATTCCACCCAGTTAAAACTCATAAAACATCCTGTCTGAATAACAACCCATTAATAAAAATACCCGTTAAAAATTATACTTAACGGTATAGATGGCACCGGCTTCATAGCCATGTTATTCCAGTTTATTATTAGCATAACGGAATTGTACTTCGGTCGTTATTTTTTTATTACCGTGCCACCACAGAGCAAGAGCTCCGTTAGTACCCGTACTTGCGCCATCACCGATCCGGGTTCCGTCATCAAACTTGTAATGCTCTCGATCACGGTCAAATTCATATTCATGTCATTGCGACAGCACCATATCCAGTCCCTGAAAGGTAAAATTATAATTAAATACCCAGCCAGTCATATAACCATTCCAGCTGGTATAATAGGTACTGTTCTGATAATGCCCGCCTAAAAAGGGCTGAAACCATAACCCACTGTTATTGGTATAATTATAAGCAATACCGGGAACAAAGTTATTAACATAAAAATCTTTTTCTTTCAGATAATAATCCTGCACATGAAACAGCCAGTTAGATTCACCAAGTTTAATATTCAGCTTGGGCTTAATGACAAATCGCCGGTTATCAGGTGGATTACCGCTCCAGCTTTTACCCGGATTTTCTATATCGGAAACATAGGTATGATCTTTAGGAGTTGAAATGAAGCCAATTTGATGATAAATAATTGTTATTCAGGCAATTATTTAGTTCAACCTGAATAATACCGTTTTAAGCCTGACTTCAAGCCAGGTTTAAAGCGGCTGATTGTTCTGGTTTGATAAAATATCCCATCAAACCGGAAATAATTTTGAGCCACAAAAGCCGGAGCTTATTGAGGAGCTTTCTTAAGTTATGTCCAGCG
>JANELJ010000023.1 GCA_024511395.1 Gammaproteobacteria bacterium
GCTTTAAACCTGGCTTGAAGTCAGGCTTAAAACGGTATTATTCAGGTTGAACTAATTACCCGTGGCCGGGTAGGGTCGGAACGATTCAGAGACTTAAAGCGACGTTTAAAACTTATAAATTTTAATAAACCCGAGTTAAAACAAGAATTAAAACCAGAGGAACCTGTTTCAGCCGATCAATAATTCCGCCTGACCAGATATTATATGCATACATTATTTCACTCCCATCTTACCTTTACGTTCCTGATCTACCCCTTCTTCAGAAGGGGGATTAAGGGGGGGCTGCTCTACTTCTTATATTCACCAGCACAGGATACGCCGAAGAACCTGAAATCGATCTGGATCTGGGTGAAGAAATTCATGAGCTCTGTGCCGGTTGTCATGGTGAATATCCCCGGCTGGCCGGTTTTCCACTGGAATATCTGGCCCGCCAGCTTAAGCTGTTTAAACACAATGAACGTAAAAACATACCTATACGTCCCTATGCCAATGAGCGGGAGTTACCTGATGAAGATATTCCCTCTATAACCGTTTATTTATCCCAAATTGAACTGATTACCACCATGCCGGTGTTTGATAAGGATATGTCGGCCTATGAAAAGCTGCTGATAGCCAAAAAGGTGTTTAATATTCCCAGAACAGAAGGCAATATTACCTGTGGGAAAAAATTCTACAAAACAGAATGCCGCTCCTGTCATGGACGGGACGGCAAGGGTAAGAAAAATTCTATAATACCGCCCTTAAGCGGACAATATACCCAGTATCTGGCAAAACAGTTAAAGGCTTTTGCTCGTGGGGAACGGGAGTATGATGATGCCGATTTTTTTGCTGAAATGAGCTAGGAAGAAATCAGGGATCTTCTGGCCTATCTGTCTGTTACCGATGACTTACTATAATTTTTCCGGTGGTACCAGCACAGTATCCTTTAAAAAGTTCTTGTCATCAGTATAGGGATAATCCAGGGTATAGTGCAGCCCCCGACTTTCCTTGCGCTGCATGGCACTGTTGATAATCAGTTCTGCCACAGTCACCAGGTTCCTCAGTTCAATTAAATCGCCGTTAATCAGGTACTGGCGGTAATAATCATCCACCTCCCGTTTGAGCAGGTTAACCCTTTGACGTGCCAGCAGCAGACGCTTGTTTTTACGTACAATGCCGACATAATTCCACATAAAACGGCGCAGTTCATCCCAGTTATGGGTAATAACCACTTCTTCTTCTGAGCCGGTCACCCTGCTGTCATCCCAGGGAGGAAGCATGGGTTCACATTCATAACGGCTCAATCCTTCCTTAATCACTTTAGCAGCGGCTTTCCCAAATACAATACATTCCAGCAGGGAATTACTGGCCATGCGATTGGCACCATGCAGTCCGGTAAAAGTGGTTTCGCCAATGGCAAAAAGATTATCAATATCTGTCTGGCCATTTAAATCGGTCATAATACCGCCGCAGGTATAATGGGCGGCAGGGACTACAGGGATCGGTTCTCGGGTAATATCAATGCCGTAACTGAGGCAGCGCTCATAAATGGTTGGAAAATGCTCCTTAATAAAATCGGCAGACTTGTGCGTAATGTCCAGGTGTACATAATCAGAGCCGGTACGTTTCATTTCATAATCAATTGCCCGGGCCACAATATCTCTGGGGGCTAGCTCTTCCCTGGAGTCAAACTTGTGCATAAAAGGGCTGCCGTCAGGCAGTTTTAATTTAGCCCCTTCTCCGCGCAGTGCTTCGGTAATTAAAAAAGATTTGGCTTTAGGGTGATACAGACAGGTCGGGTGAAACTGGTTAAATTCCATATTGGCCACCCGGCATCCGGCGCGCCAGGCCATGGCAATACCATCGCCAGTAGAGGTGTCAGGGTTGCTGGTGTACAGATAGACCTTGCTGGCACCACCAGTGGCCAGAACGGTATATTTGGTCGGTACATCCATTACCTGATTATTACGGGTATCCAGAAGGTACAGGCCAATACACTGTTTTTTATTGTCCGGGGACATAATCAGATCAACAGCCAGATAATGATCGAATAGCTTAATGTTTTTATGTTCATTTAAGCGATCAATCAGCCCTCTGGATAATGCCTTACCTGTGGCATCCGCCGCATGGATAACCCGGCGCTGGCTGTGGCCGCCTTCCCGGGTCAGATGATAATCCTCCCTGTTTTCCTCTCTGGAAAAGGTCACTCCCTGTTTAATAATCCATTCAATGGCCTGCCTGCCATGCTCAATGGTGTAGTGAACAGCATCTGGATGACACAGGCCGGCCCCGGCATTGAGGGTGTCCTTAATGTGTGACTGGATACTGTCGTTGGCCTCATCCATCACTGCAGCGATTCCGCCCTGGGCATAAAGGGTAGAACCATTGGCTATATTGCCCTTGGAAATAAGCGCTATTTTAGGAGGGCGTGTGTCTGGATGGTGTTCTGTCTGTTCTGCCAGGGCCAGAGCAACGGTGAGTCCGGCGGCACCGGTACCGACAATAATGACATCAAAACATTGGGTATCCATAAATTTCCTAAAATTTCCTGGAACAGGTATTGATTATGCCCAATTTTACTATAAATACCTACTATCCTAATGTGAATATATAAAATTAATAGTGGCTGAATTCCCTGACAGGGTCGGATCATACTTTGGTTAAAATATATTCAAAATGAAATTTATACTTTCTGAGTATCCATTGACCATGCTTCTTGATGAAGTTTCGGCAGCAGGGTTGCTGCCGAAAAGCCTCCATGGATGGATTCACAGCGTCTTCAGCAAGGAGTACGGTCAATGGATACGGATTTGCGTCTAAATAAGAATTATTAAAAGTATGTTTATGCCATTAAGCTCTGATAAGATTTATGGATATTATTCTAATAAACCGGAACTAATTAACGGTATATCTGTCCTAAATACAGAAGCGTTGGCAATGTCCATTAAGGGTTAAAAATGGTATATTGAGCTAATGACTTTTTTGATACTAATGAGGAACCAATGAGCGATAATGAATCGCAGAATAAAATCGATCTGGAGATAATTAAACGGGTACAACGGGGTGATAAAAGTGCATTTGATTTACTGGTAATCAAATATCAGCATAAACTGGCCAAGTTGGTTGCCCCCTATGTCCGTGACAGCGATGATGTTCTCGATGTGGTTCAGGAGTCGTTTATTAAGGCGTATAAGGCATTGCAGCGTTTTCGCGGTGACAGTGCCTTTTATACTTGGCTGTACCGTATCGCTATTAATACAGCTAAAAATTATATAACGGCACAAAGTCGAAGACCGCCGCGTTCTGATGTGGATGCTACAGAAGCCGAATATTATGATGGTGGTGCTGTTTTGCATGACAACTCGACTCCCGAGGTGAACATGATAAAACAAGAAATTAAGGAAGCCATTGATCAGGCTATTTCAGACTTGCCGGAAGAACTTAAAGTGGCCATTACACTCAGAGAGTTTGAGGCCATGAGTTATGATGAAATTGCAGAAGTTATGGACTGTCCGGTAGGGACGGTTCGATCAAGAATTTTCAGAGCTAGGGAGGCCATTGATAAGGAAATCAGGGAACTTATAGCCTGAATATGAAACTAAGCAGTATATCCCTGAAAAAACAGGGGATTAAGGTTGTAATTCTGGAGGGTGAAAGCGATGAAAAGCTCTGGTAATTATAACAGCACTGACAGTAATTGTAGCTCTGGCAGTAACAAAACAGTAAACAATACAACAACGAGTGTAGTCAATATGTCTAAACCGGAATCACAGGAAATTTTATCTGCCTTTCTTGATGTAGAACTGTCTAATCAGGAAATTACAGAGGTAGTTGATAAACTGCTTAAAGATCCGGATTATAAAGCGCACTACAGGCGTACCCAGCTGGTTAGTGATGTTATTCATGAACAGGTGCATCCTGCATTACTCAAAAATGACGTATTGGAGTCTGTTTCTGCCCAACTGGAAGAACTGCCGGCTTATCATGTGAATGACAGTGAACTGGTGCAGCCAAAAATTGAAGATGTTACCCGATCCAGCCTGTTTAAAACCATTATGGGACATAAACTGGTCAGCGGGCTTTCGGTGGCGGCTTCGGTTATGTTTGTTACCCTGTTTACCCTGCAGCAGTTTAATAACAACCAGGAAGGCAGCGGTGCAGGAATTAACGTTGCTGACACGGCTATAGATAATAGTTATACCCCTTCACTAATACAGGCTTCTGCCCCGGTACCGGCTACCTTGGTATCCGGTACCGGGGCAACTATTTCCAATCGTCAGTTAAAACAACAGTATCAGTGGGTAGAAGCCGATCCTGAGCTGGCTCGTCAGGTCAGACAGTATCTGAATGATCATGAAGTTCATCGGGCAGCTTATACCTTACAGCCACAGATTAGAGAGGCCAGTTATCAAATCAATGAGTAATGCCCGTGTTGTTTCAATGTGTGAATATCAGGCATCAGCTGCAAGAGGCATTACCGTTGCCCTTGCGGCCTTTTTTTTGAGCCTTTTTCCCCTGTCGCAAGTGTCTGCCGGCGATTCAATCAGGGATTTATTATCAAATTTTGTCGCCAGTGGTGCAAGTCAGCTTTTTGACGGTACCTTTATCTATCTGTACGGTGACCAGGTTCAGACTATCAAGGTTCATCGAAGTCTTAATAATAAAGGCATGGTGGTTGAATCTTTTACCCACATTGATCAACCGCAGGACAGTCATTCCAGAGTGCTGGTCAATCAGTACTGCAGTTTGAAAAACGGCTGGCAGTACCAGTTTAACGCCATATCTTCCAGTTTTCCGTTCCGGGTTAATAACCAGTTTGAACAGTTGCAGGAATATTATACGTTTGAGCCTGTGCCATCCGGAAAGGTGGCCGATTTAGAAACCAGAGGGATAGGTATTAAAGCTTCTGATCCTTATCGTTACAGCTATAAACTCTGGTTTGAACCACAATCTGCAACATTGATGAAATACCAGCTGCTCAGTGCGGATAATAAAATTGTAGAACAGTATCTGTTTACCGATATTACCTTTTATCCTTCTGTTATTGCTGCAGCATCAGAACAGCAGATAGCCCCTACCTGTTATCAGCGCTTTACAGGTTTACAACAGGCGACTGAAAAATATTTAGATCTGCAGTCATTTCCTGTCGGTTATGAACCGGTATCCTATCGTAAAGGTCGCATCGGACATAGTGATCGTCATGCAGAACAGTTTCAGATCAGTGATGGTCTGGCCGATGTATCGGTTTTTATAGAAGATGTTATTGATAAAAGTAAACATATCAGCGATGTGGTTCGCATGGGCCCTATGACCGTGGCCGGTAAAACCATTGGCACTCATCAGATAACTGTTATTGGTGCTATACCGGTTGAAGGTGCGCTCAAAATACTTGACTCTATTAAGGTGCCCTGATGGTTGAAGAACAGGCCCGGGTAGTAGACAGGGAAGGGGACTATGTCTGGGTAGAAACCCAATGCCAGACCAGTTGTGGCTCCTGTTCCGTAAAAAACGGCTGCGGTACCCAAGTTTTATCAAAAGTTTTTGGCAATAAGTCGGCCTATATTCGTTGCCGAAATACCTGTCAGGCTAAAATCGGCGATCAGGTTATTATTGGTATCAATGAAGCTGAATTATTATCCGGTTCCTTCCTTTTGTATCTGCTGCCGATTTTAACCATGATTGCTGTTTCAGGAGTTGGGGTAGCCATAGCCGGACAATGGTGGCCGCAGGGAACTGATCTGCTGGCCATTATCGGCGCTGTTATCGGACTGCTGGTAGGCTTGAAATATTCCTGTATTATAAGTCAAACAGGTCCCCGGAAACAGACTCATAAAAAATCCAGTTATGGCTCTCAGAATACAAAGTATGAACCGGTTATTCTGCGCAAGGTCAATCCTCTTGCATCAGCAAAACAGGTCATCTGGAATAAACCGTGACCGTTAATTTTTATTACCGAAACGGCTGTCATCTGTGCGAAGATCTTTATGCCGAACTCCTGCCTTATAAAACCTCCCATGGCCTGACGATTATTATGCACAATATTGATAAAGAACCGGCCTTAAAAGAAAAATATAACCAACTGGTACCGGTACTGACCGATACAGGGGGTAATGAAATCTGTCATTATTTTTTTGATAAGGCCGGTTTTGAAAAGTTATTAAGTGATCCTTCCTGATCACTCTACTTTCTACCCATAATTTGTTACAATTGCGAGTTTTATTGACCCTTTAAGGCTGGAAGTACTAAGTGGCTGAACTCGAGTTTATACGTAACTTTTCAATTATTGCTCATATTGATCACGGCAAGTCCACGCTCTCGGATCGACTGATTCAGATCTGCGGCGGATTAACTGCACGTGAAATGCAGGCCCAGGTGCTCGATTCCATGGATATTGAACGGGAGCGGGGCATTACCATTAAGGCACAGAGTGTTTCTCTGGATTATAAGGCTGATGACGGCTATACCTACCAGCTAAACTTTATTGATACTCCCGGACATGTGGATTTTTCCTATGAAGTTTCCCGCTCACTGGCGGCCTGTGAAGGCGCTTTGCTGGTTGTGGATGCTTCACAGGGGATAGAAGCTCAGAGTGTGGCCAATTGTTATACAGCCATTGAGCAGGGTCTGGAAGTTCTGCCGGTACTGAATAAAATTGATCTGCCGGCCGCCGATCCCGTGCGGGTAATGACTGAAATTGAAGAAGTCATTGGCCTAGATGCAATGGATGCCCCCATGGTCAGTGCCAAGACCGGCGAAGGTATGCATGAGCTGCTAGAGTATCTGGTTAAACATATTCCGCCGCCGCAGGGTGAACGTGATGCACCCTTACAGGCCCTGATCATTGACTCCTGGTTTGACTCCTACCTTGGCGTTGTGTCACTGGTGCGGGTTATGCAGGGCACTTTAAAAGTCAAAGACAAAATGCTGGTCATGTCCACAGGTAAAACCCATGTGGTGGACGGCGTAGGCATTTTTACCCCCAAACGTGAAAAGAAAACTTTCCTGACCGCTGGAGAAGTGGGCTATGTGATTGCCGGTATTAAGGATATTTACGGGGCGCCGGTTGGTGATACGCTGACCACAGCCCATCACCCCTGTCAGGAATTCTTGGAAGGCTTTAAGGAAATTCAGCCCCGGGTTTTTGCCGGTTTATTTCCGGTTACCTCAGATGATTATGAAGGTTTACGCGAAGCGCTGTCTAAGTTAAAGCTTAACGATGCGGCATTATTTTATGAACCTGAAGTGTCTCAGGCACTGGGTTTTGGTTTTCGCTGCGGTTTCCTAGGCATGCTGCACATGGAAATTATTCAGGAGCGTCTGGAACGTGAATACGAACTGGATTTAATTACTACCGCACCGACGGTTATTTATCAGGTACTGACCACCAAAGGCGAAATCATTGAAATTGACAATCCGGCGGATCTGCCGGATCGTTCCACCATTGAAGAAATACGTGAACCCATTATTATAGCCAATATTTTAATGCCTCAGGAATATGTGGGTAATGTGATCAGCCTGTGTATTGAAAAGCGCGGTGTCCAGAAGAAAATGCAGTATGTGGGTAATCAGGTTAATATGACCTTTGAAATGCCTATGAACGAAGTGGTACTGGACTTTTTTGACCGTCTGAAATCCGTCAGTCGCGGTTTTGCCTCCCTGGAATATCACTTTGATCGTTTTGAAGCCTCTAAACTGGTCAAAATGGATATTTTAATCAATGGTGAAGTCGTAGATGCCCTGTCACTGATTGTTCATGAAGACTTTGCCTTGAAACGCGGCCGTGAACTGACCGAAAAAATGAAAGAACTGATCCAGCGGCAGATGTTTGATGTGGCTATTCAGGCGGCTATTGGTTCCAAGGTGATTGCCCGAACCAATGTTAAGGCCTTAAGAAAGAATGTTACCGCCAAGTGTTATGGTGGTGATGTCAGCCGTAAACGTAAACTGCTGGAAAAGCAGAAAGCGGGGAAAAAACGTATGAAGCAGGTTGGGCGTGTGGAAATTCCACAGGAAGCCTTTTTAGCGGTGCTGCATATTGGTAATGATTAAGCCTCTATCTAATAAATACAGACCTTTCTGGAATTAACAATAAGAGATAACTAATGGATTTTGATATAGCACTTGTTCTGGTGGTACTTACTTTTGCCTCCGGCATTATCTGGTTAATGGATAAATATTTATGGGAAAAGGAACGCAAGGCCAGACAGCAGGCCGAACTGGATAAAAAAGGTAAGGAACTCACCGAGCAGGAGCGTGATGCACTGCTGGCGGATCCGGTGATTGTGGATTATGCCAAATCCCTGTTTCCTATATTCTTTATTGTTCTGCTGTTACGTTCCTTTATTTTTGAACCGTTTCGAATTCCTTCCCAGTCCATGATGCCTAATCTGTGGGTAGGTGATTTTATTCTGGTGAATAAGTTCAGTTACGGGGTGCGTCTGCCGGTTTTAAACCTGGAAATACTGGATACAGGAAAGCCCAAAAATGGGGATGTGGCGGTTTTTCGTTACCCTGTGAATCCGTCTATTAATTTTATAAAACGGGTTATCGGTGTGCCCGGTGATCACGTGATTTATAAAAACAAGGTATTATATATCAATGGTAAAATGATCCCGCAGGAACTGATTGGCGTATACCAAGGGGAAGGTTCCGGAGAGAAAATGACCGGAGCTATTCTTAAAAATGAGGATTTACTTGGTGTTAAGCATAATATTCTGCTGGTTCCCGGTAAACCTGATTATAGCTACATGTATTTTTCAAAGTTCTATAAAGAAGGGCACATTGACCTGGTAGTGCCAGAAGGCCATTATTTTATGATGGGTGATAACCGTGATGAGAGCCATGACAGCCGTTTCTGGGGACTGGTGCCGCAGGATAATCTGGTGGGTAAGGCTTTTATGATCTGGTTTAACTGGGATGTGGGTCACGATTTGTTCTGGGAGCGTATTGGTAATACTATTGAATAATCAATAACATGGATTATACTTCTAATAATTAATATTTAATTTCCACTATCTGAAGGAAATAAAATGCTTAAACAGGGCTTAAAATATAGACAACAAAAGGGCTTTACACTGGTAGGATGGTTAATTGTTATTGCTATTTTTCTGTTCTTTGCCTATCTGGCCATGATTCTGACTCCCGTTATGGTGGGTAACCACACCATGGATCGTATTCTGGAGTCCTTAAAAGAAGAGCCCGGTATTACCCAGAAGTCCAAACAACAGATCTGGCGTTTAATTGAAAACCGTATGTTGATTAACCAGGTTCGCAGTGTCACCAAAGATGATTTTGAAATTGTTAAAGAACCCAATAAAGTCGTGGTTTACCTGGATTATGAAGACCGGGTGCATTTTGCAGCTAACATCTATATTGTTTTTGAGCGGGAAAAATCTGTAGAGCTGGTCAGAAATTGATAAAAAATCTCGATCCTTTATGTACCATGCTGGGTTATCATTTTAAAGATATCAGCCTGCTTAAAGTGGCTTTAAGTCATCGCAGTATTGGTAAAAATAATAATGAACGGCTGGAATTTCTGGGTGACTCGGTGATCGGATATGTAATTGCCCAGGAGCTATACCAGAGACTGGCTGAGGATAGTGAGGGTAATTTAAGCCGTTATCGTTCTCTGCTGGTTAAGGGGGATACCCTGGCCAGTATTGCCCGTCAGTTTGAAGTCGGCAAGTATCTAAAACTGGGTGGTGGAGAACTCAAAAGCGGCGGTTACCGGCGTGATTCCATTCTGGCTGATGCCATGGAAGCTATTATTGGCGCCATTACTCTGGACTCTGATATTGAACAGGCTCGTCAATGTATTTTAAGCTGGTATAAAACCCGTCTGGATAATATTACTTCTCTTGATCTTAAAGATCCCAAAACCCGTCTGCAGGAATATCTTCAGTCCCGTAAATACGAATTGCCTCAATACAAAGTGGTTTCTGTTAACGGTAAGGAACATGCACAGATTTTTCAGGTGGACTGTACAGTAATTGAACTGGGGCAAACCATTTCTGCCCAAGGCAAAACCCGTCGGGCGGCGGAACAGAAAAGTGCAGAATTAATGCTTGAAAAAATCTTAGAGAAAAGCCAATGACCGATACTGATAACACCGGAGAGGGCAGTGCTTCATTTCCAGATGATTACCGCAGCGGCTATGTCGCTATTATCGGTCGACCTAATGTAGGCAAGTCCACCCTGTTAAACCGTATTCTGGGGTTTCATCTCAGTATCACCTCCAAAAAGCCTCAGACTACCCGCCACCGTTTACTGGGTATTAAAACTACCCGTACCGCCCAGATGGTTTATATTGATACCCCGGGACTGCACCAGAATTATAAAGGGGCTATTCACCGTTATATGAACCGTGAAGCCTTAACGACCCTGCAGGATGTAGATGTGATTGTCTTTGTCATGGACGGTCTTAGATTAACCCCAGAAGACGAGTATGCGATTACTTTGCTGGAAAAATGCGACCAGCCGGTGATTCTGGTGGTTAATAAAACCGACAAAATTAAAAACAAGAAATTGTTACTGCCGTTTCTGGAAAATATCAGTAAGAAGCTCAAATTTGCCCAGGTTCTGCCGGTTTCAGCTGCCAAGGGCAGCAATGTACTGGAACTGGAAAAAGCCATAGAAGCCCATCTGCATATTTCTCCCCCTTATTATCCTGAAGAGCAGATCACGGACAAATCGGATCGTTTCCTGGCCGCTGAACTGATTCGGGAAAAAATTATGCGCCTGCTGGGACAGGAAGTACCTTATGCTACGGCAGTAGAAGTGGAAGCTTTTGAAGAAGATGAAAAGCTGATTAAAATTGCGGCCATTATCTGGGTTGAAAGGGATAATCAGAAAAGCATAATTATTGGTCATAAAGGCCAGCAATTAAAGGAAATCGGCAAACAGGCCCGACTGTCTATGGAAGGGTTGTATAATAAAAAAGTGTTTCTGAAACTCTGGGTTAAGCTCAAGGACGGCTGGTCGGATGATGAGCGTGCATTAAAAAGCCTGGGCTATTTTGATGAATACGGTGCCTGACCGAATAAAACTGGATTATAAAACGGCGGTGGTTCTTCATCATTATAATTATCAGGACAACAGCCTGATTGTTAATTTTTTTGTGCAGGAACTGGGTAAGCTCAGCGCTGTAGCCAGGGGTGTAAAAAATTCAAAAAAGGGCCGTTACGCCTTATTGCAGCCTTTTCAGAAACTGACTATCAGTTTAAGCGGTAAAGGCGATCTGCTGACACTGACCCAGGTAGAGGCGCTGCTACAGGCGGATTCAGAAAAATGGAACCTGAAGGGTAAGTCACTTTATTGTGCCTACTATATTAATGAGCTGCTGCTAAATCTTTTGCCAGCTCATACTGACTGCTCGGCTATCTTCAACCTTTATCATGAAGTCCTGAAACTGCTGAGCAGCCACATTGATGACAGTGACCAGGACAACTTTCATTATGAAATTCCTCTACGGCTGTTTGAGCTGAAATTGCTGGAGTTTCTGGGTTATAGCCTGAACCTGACAGTGGATCAGAGCAGTGGTGAGAAGGTCAGTGCAGACAGGCAATATTATTACCAGCTGGATGTCGGACCGTCTCTTCAGCAAAATATCCAGGCACAGGCTTTATTAATCAGCGGTCAGACTCTGCTGAATATGGCCCAAAGCCGGTTTAATGATCAGAAAACCTTGCATGAAAGCAAACAATTATTAAAATGGGCTATTTCCCAGCATCTGAATAAACCCTTAAAAAGCCGTGAGCTGTTTAAACAATTATACGCTAACAAATAGAATACCCCTCGTTCCCGCGCAGGAGTATGGGCACCACAAGTTATTTCTTTAATTGAGGACAAGAGTTTGAGAACCAAATTAATACGAAGTAATTCCATTTTACTGGGCGTCAATATCGATCATATTGCTACTTTAAGACAGGCACGAGGCACCCGTTATCCCGATCCGGTTAAAGCGGCCATGGATGTGGAGCAGGCCGGCGGGGATAGTATTACCCTGCATTTAAGAGAGGATCTCCGGCATATCCAGGAACGGGATGTGTTTTTAACTAAGGAAGTACTGCAGACCCGAATGAATCTAGAAATGGCCGTCACTGATGGTATGCTGGATATTGCTGAACAGGTTAAACCGGCAGATTGCTGTCTGGTGCCGGAAAAAAGGGAAGAGCTAACCACCGAAGGCGGCCTGGATGTGGCCGGGCAGGTTTCTAAAATCACGGATGCCTGCCAGCGCCTGTCTGAGGCAGGGGTGCGAGTCTCATTATTTATTGATGCCGATAAAGCCCAGATTGAAGCGGCAGTCCAGGTAAAGGCACCGGTTATTGAAATACATACTGGACATTATGCCGATTATCAGGGTGAGCAACAGCAACAGGAGTTTGAACGCATTAAAGAAGGGGTGTTGTATGCCCGCTCACTGGGTTTGACCGTCAATGCAGGCCATGGCCTGCATTATCATAATGTTGAACCGATTGCGGCTCTGGAGAATATTGAAGAGCTGAACATCGGCCATGCTATTATTGCTCATGCCTTATTTGTGGGCCTGCCGCAGGCGGTTAAGGAAATGAAAAATTTAATGTTAAAAGCAAGAAACCCGTAATTAAAAAATAGTTACAGGGAGAAATTTGATATTTTTTGTAAAAATAAAAAATAATTATTGACTCTACTCCAAATGGGTATATAATCTATTTTAGCTTGAAAGTATGACTTAGATATTTATGCACACCCCTCGATATTCTTTCTTTTAAAAGACTGAATACTCGTCAAGTTTTTCATAAGTAAATAGCACCACTTCTCAGCACAACCCGTTCTTAACTCTGATTTAAATTATTTAAAACAGATCTATGGACACTAATAAAATTACTAATTGGAAAAGGATATAAATATATGTCTACTGGTACTGTAAAATGGTTTAACGAATCTAAAGGTTTTGGTTTTATTGAGCAGGATTCTGGTCCTGACGTTTTCGCTCATTTTAGTGCGATTTCTGGCTCAGGTTTCAAAACTTTAATTGAAGGTCAAAAAGTTGAGTTCACTGTAACTCAAGGTCAAAAAGGCCCTCAGGCAGAAAACATTGTTGTGGTATAATACTTTTTAAGTAAATTACCAACAAAAAAAAGGGTAAGTCTGAAAAGACTTACCCTTTTTTT
>JANELJ010000390.1 GCA_024511395.1 Gammaproteobacteria bacterium
TTTTTTTACAGAATTTTTCAATTTGATTTTCTGCTCCAATAACGGAATAAAACTGGCTGGAGAATCCGTGTACGGTATCGTTCCAAGTTTGCTCATCCAGTTTTATCTGTTCCAGAATTTTTGGTGTATTGGGGGAGATAGAACCTTTTTTATCATTCCTGACTATTCGGCCAGTCCAGTCTGTTAGTTCAATATAATCTTTTAGATCAAAAGGAATACCAGATTTTTTCTGTGAACTGGCAATAAATGGTGTCAGGGGAATAGTTTTTTCATGTTGTTTTTGAGTGAGAGAGTCAATTCGCTGCTTGACAGAAGTGTGCTCTGATTTTTGAAGAGAGTCGCTGATACCTGCTCTGACAGGGTTAAGATCAACATAAACCATACAGGCCAGCAGGGCTTGTTCATTTAACAGTGCCTGTGTTTTAAAGCGGCCTTCCCAGAAAAGCCCAGTGCAGCTGTCTTCTGCATTAGCTTTACGGGCAATATATTCATTCAGGCAGCGCATAAACCAGCTTATATCCATTAAGCGAGATTTCCAGGTTTTAATGACTTCCTGTGCTTTGAGTTTTTCTGCATCGGAATGACATTGGCCATAAATATATCGTTCGATTAATATGGGAATTTTAAATAATTGTGACCAGCGTTCTACAATATGACTTTCGTTCCATTGTTCAGTTTTATCTGGTCTAACACATAAAACGGTATGTAAGTGGTTGTCCATAATGGCATAAGCATAGATATTAATTGAAAAAATCTTGCTTAACTGGCTTAAACGCTCACTTATCCATGTTTTACGGTGCTCATAATTTTTTCCGGAAAAAGTGTCCTGTCCACATAAAAAAGCCCGCCTGACACAACGGGATATACAGTAGTAGTAAGGGGTATCAGACAAGCTAATTTGCTGGTATCTGGCTTTTGGCATACAGGAAGCTCCATTTCATGTTTATGCAAGATACAAATATTTTATATGAATAGCGTGCGATAATCAATGTCTGGCAAATTATGGCTGTCCTAAATAAAAAACCCTTTTGTCTTCTGGTTTTAATAGAAAGACGAAAAGGGTTGGGTTTCAGGTATAAGATAAATATTATACGTTATGCACTTTATTTGTATATGCCTGTTTACCAGAGATCATTTTATAAATCTTTTTTTTCAATCGGTTTTTCCTTCTTTTTTGTAAGTGTACCTGTTGGAAAACCTGGTTCAGTGTTAATTCTTTTACCTGATAGGTATGGTGAATTGTATTGGGGAAAAACATATCTCGTCCTTGTAAAATAGTTAAAATTAAAAGTTGCATCCTTGCAAAGATAACGCTCCTGAAAAAATTAAAATTGAATATCCTCTTTATTTTTTTCTAATGTTTTAGCTCCAATGCCTTTAAGACTGTCTGCAATGGTCTGTGCATCTGCCGTATTGATATTAACTGCCCCTGAGCTGACACAGTAGATGAAAAGGCTAATGCAAATATTAAAGCCATCAGGTTAAATCCATATATCATTTTTTTCATTGTCTTATCCTTAAATAAATGATTTTAGGTTCATAGATATGATCTTTAGGAGTTGAAATGAAGCCAATTTGATGATCAAATAGTTGTTATTCAGGCAATTATTTATCAACAAAAAGGGTTCAAATGAAAAGAACCACATTATCAAAAAAACTAAAAGT
>JANELJ010000164.1 GCA_024511395.1 Gammaproteobacteria bacterium
TTTGGTCTGGAAATTTGCAAGGTAATAAGGCTTATTTTACCAAAAACCTGCAAATTTAACACCCACAATTCGCAAATATTTCCTTATAAATCAATGTGCTATGATTTATTCAGGTCGGACTATTTATTCCAAATTCTTCCCCGTCTGGAATTTTTACAGGTTTTAAAACTCAATGAGAAATTATTCTTAATAGAAAAGTTAATCAAACAGTACAAGAGTGGATTCCCATACAGAAGCATGAAAATCAGAAGAACTGGTAGAATTAATAACGTCTTTACTAACCGCCGGCCACTTCCGGCCAGAGTGTTAGGGTGTCACCTTCTTTTAACAGGGTTGTATCCCGGTCTTCACCGCAGACATAAACCCCGTTGAGGATCACCAGGTAAGCATCCTCACGATCAATATGCCAGGCATCTATGACATCATTAACACTGGTGCCTTCTTCAATTTCAATTTCTACCGCATTACGCTGAGCATGTGAAGGCAGATGTTTTGCCAGAAACGCAAAGCATTTTAAGGTAATTTTCATAAAACTTATATTCCCAACTATCAGGCAACACCGACAGAACAGGCCAGCCAGGCTTCCATCAGCCGTTCCGGATTTTTCTGCAGATGGACTTTCCATTGTCCAAGAGAAACTTTTCCGCGTATTAAACCCCGGGCCACACCGATATTTTCAGTATGCCCCAGGCTGCTGATACCGACCAGTACATCGTCTTTAAACTGAAGGTTCAGATATTTATAACGCTCCCTGTCTACAATGCAGACCGAATCCCCTCCTGCAACCCCCATCCACTGACCAAAAGAGGTGGAGATTAGGCCCAGAGTATCCAGAACATTCATATTCAGACTGCCCTGATGCTCCAGAGTATTATCCTGCACCATATTGGTGGCAGCAACCCGGCCATGTTCCACAGCAGTTGGCTGAATAGCCTGTACTGTAAATTCACCGGTGGAAAAATCCCGGCCCTGAGCCACATCACCGGCCGCATAAACGGCCGGATGAGTGGTCTGCAGATAACCGTTAACCAGAATACCCTGATCGGTTTCAATGCTGCTGTCCTGCAGATAGTCAATATTGGAATGTACACCGGTGGCTAAAATCACCAGATCAGCCGACAGACTTTCTCCGGAATCCAGTACGACGGACAGGGGTTCGCCGGCTTCAATGGCAGTAATACTATGACTGGTCAGTACCCGTACCCCCTTGTCCACGCACCATTGTTTAAGTATATTGCCCGCAGTATCATCCATCATGCGCGGCACCATCCGGTCACCGCGCTCAACCACGGTCAGGTTAACGCCCCGTTTAACCAGTGATTCCAGAATAATACAGCCGATAAAACCGGCACCCATCAGTACTACCGATGAACCGCTTTTTGCTCTTGCAGCAATTTCCCTGGCATCCTCCAGAGTCCAACAGTGTCGCACGCCCTCCAGATCCACGCCCGGTATGGGGGGGTTAATCGGTATTGCACCGGTTGCCAGCAGTAAACGGTCAAAATCAAGGGATTCACTATTATCCAGTTTAAGCTGACTGGCTGATGCATCAATACCACTAATACGCTGCTGTAACCGGTTGATATTCATCTGTTCATAATAACCATCGGTTTTGCGTAAATAAGTGCCCTGTTCTGCGATTATTTCACTTAACAGATAGGGAATAGCCATACGAGAATAAGGCGGCTCCGGTTCTGCACCAATAAGCGTTATGGAGGCATCCGGTGAGAGTTTTCGAATAGTTTCACAGGCCACCACACCGGCCGGGCCTGCTCCTGCTACAATATATTGCATTGATTGATTCCTGATACATAGAGATAGAGACTAACCAGATATATACTCAGAGTATCCGAAGGTAGTAGTACCTTTCTAAAGTTTCGGCAGCATGGACGCTGCCGAAAAGCCTCCATGGATGCGCTCTTATTTATAAGAGAAAGGCGTCTTTAGAAAGGTACTACCACACCCGGATACGGACTTGATTTATAGCCCCAGACGATTCAGTGTCTCATCAGTTGGCACACCATCTTCATTCCAGCCACGCTTTTCATAATATTCAGGTAGCATTTTTTCAACCTGTGAATAACGGCCTTTGGCAGGGCCGGTTCGTGCTGCACCCGCTTCACTCTTCAGTCGTTCCGGAAGGGTATCATCGGCTTTGGTTACACCGGCCTGCATATTGTACTGGCGTTCCATATTCCAGACCCGTTCACCCAGCTCCACCAGTTTTTCCGGTGTCCAGTCACCTTCACAGGCGGCATCCAGCTGGAGAGCAATATTGGTCATATCCCAGGCAAAGGTAGTAAACAGACATAAACCGCTGGAATCTACAGCGGCTGTTGCATCCTGGAATGCCTTAACCAGTTCCGGTTTGCCTTCAGTCTCCAGCGGATCGGTCTTAACCGGGACACCCAGCACTTCTGAGGCAACGGTATAACCGCGCACATGGCAGGCACCACGGTTGGAAGTGACATAGTTCAGACCGATACCCTGAATACCACGAGGATCATAGGCCGGGAATTCCTGCCCCTTAACAGTCAAAGACAACTCGGGATGCCCATATTTTTCACATAAACGTTTTGAACCCAGTGCCAGTTCCTTACCAAATCCTTCACCAGTAGCTACCCATTCTGCGGCTTTGGCCAGTGCTTCGGCAGAACCGAAGTTAAAGGCGACACCACCGGTTTGCTCATCAGTAATCACACCCATTTCATATAACTCCATGGCCGCCGCAACGGTTGCACCAAAGGTAATGGGATCATAACCATCTTCATTACAAAGGAAGTTGGCATAGGTCAGGGCATCCAGATCATTGACTTCAGTATCAGCACCCAGAGCCCAAGCTGCTTCATATTCCAGACCGCCGGAATTGCCCCAGTATTTGGCCTTGTTTTCCACCGTAAAGTGGCCTTTATCAATGGTGGAAATACGACCACAGGCAATAGTACAGCCAAAACAGGCCGCATTCGTCGTCAGATTAGGTTTGCCGTCGCTCTTGCGCGGTTCATGCATGGCTTCCCCGGAAATATCATGGGCACCATCAAACTGCACTTCCTGCATGTTTTTGGTAGGTAGGGCACCAATTTCATTGATAACATTCATCAGCACCTGGGTACCATAAGTGGGCAAGCCCTGACCGGTCACCGAATTTTCTGCCAGAATAGCCTTGTTCTCGTTAACCACCTGCATAAATCGGGCGGGATCCTTGATATTGCCCACACCTAGGGTACCGCGTACAGCAACCGCTTTCAAATTCTTGGACGCCATTACCGTACCCACACCGGAACGTCCTGCAGCACGATGCAGATCATTAATAATACCGGCATACAGACAGCCCGATTCCGCAGAACGGCCTACTGCAGAAATTCGCAGCAGGGGATCCTGGTACCTGTTATGTAACCATTCGTCGGTATGCCAGACGGAAGTTCCCCATATATCGGAAGCATCCACCAGTTCAGCATGATCGTCTTCCACATAAAGATAGACCGGCGAAGGTGATTTTCCTTCAAAAATAATCATATCCCAGCCGGCATGCTTCATTTCAGCACCGATAAAACCACCGGAATTAGAACAGGCAATACAATTGGTCAGCGGGCTTTTGGTGACAACGGAATAGCGACCGCCAGTGGCTGCAATAGTACCGGTTAAAGGCCCGGTAGCCATAATCATTTTATTATCCGGCCCCAGTGGATCACATTTGGGGTCAGTTTCTTCTACCAGGTATTTACTGGCCAGACCACGCTGACCCAGGTATTGCTGTGCCCAGTCCATATTCAGAGGTTCTGCATTGACAGACCCTTCTGTCAGGTTTACACGAAGGATTTTTCCAGTCCAGGACATTCGATTTCTCCTATCCGTTAAAGCCCGTTTTTCTTCATATTAGATATCATTGGCTTTAAAATTTGTACGCATGAAAGTGATTCTGAATATTATGCAGAGGCTGCCGGACTATTATCCGTTTGTTTGGCCCATTGACGCATTTTCTCATAACCGGTTTGATCCGCATCGACATAAACAATCACCTGCGTAGGACAGGCCGATACACATTTTGGATCACCACCGCATAAATCACACTTAATGACCTTACCGGTAGAATGATTATAATTAACCGTGCCGAAAGGACAGGCAATGGTACAGACTTTACAGCCTACACATGCACTGTCATTAACATCCTTAGCACCGGTTTCACTATTGAGGGTAATAGCATCCACTGGACAGGCCTGCTGGCACCAGGCTTCAGCACACTGGGTACAGGTATAGGGAACAAAACGGCCTTCCTGATGAAAAGTAAACACCCGGATACGGGATTTGGAAGGGTTGAACACGCCTTCATGTTCATAAGAACAGGCCAGTTCACATTGCAGACATCCGGTGCACTTGTCCGGATCAATTAACAGGGCTTTTTGCATGTAGATACAACTCCTTTAAAAATAGCAAAACCGGGTTTTGCTGATTCTTTGCTGAATCAATACAGGAAAATACAACTCATTTTAGACCATAAAATGGCTTAAGTTATAGTTCACGATACTTCTTGTGACAGGCTTTACAGGTATTACTAACCTCTTTAATCTGTTCTAAAACCTTATCATGCCCATTAGCTTCAATCAGCTTGACCGTGGCTTCACTGGCTTTAATAAGCTTCAGAGCTTTCTGATTAAAATCGCCTTTGTTTTCCCAGATTTCCTCTTTGGCTTCAGTATCACCAAAATCCGATTCCGGGGGGAAGGCACTTTCAATCATATTGGCCATATCAACCATGGATCGGGCATGGGGCAGCCATTGATCAGGCTGGGTAATGCGACCGGTGGCCAGAAATTTAAGGGCTTTAAAGTGATTGGACATTGCGTTCATAACATATTGCCTGTATTTGATAACATTTTCTGAACTGTCCTCTTCAGGACCAAAGGCAAAAGAAATGCTGGAAAACAGAAAACTAAGTGACAGGGTTAGTGATAGAGTAATGAGTAATACCGTTTTTTTCATAGCTGGTTCCTTCATCTGAATGGCAAATACTTAACGACTCATTGTTAATAAGCGGCTTGTAGATAATTCAGCTGAGTATTACATATAATATTATGAAATAAAACACAGGCAAACAACTTCCCGCAGGGCGGGAGCATACTTTGATCAAAATTTAACCAAATAATAATTTGACAGTGTAAATTAAACAGTGTAGCCGCTCTTATTTAAATATAAGGAGCCAACTGCTCCTCAAACTCGATTATAAATCGATTCATAGCAACTTTCCAATTTCTGATGGGCATTGTCCATTTT
>JANELJ010000165.1 GCA_024511395.1 Gammaproteobacteria bacterium
ATTTCTTTATAAATCAATGTGCTATGATTTATTCAGGTCGGACTAATTATAGTCTAAATTTTCTCTTAACTCCCATTGTATAATTTATGACCATAAAAGACAGTGATATTAAGCAATAAATCTCAGAATGAGTGCTCCACACGGATACAGGCTGATATTTACTCCCAATTAAGTGAACCACCGGTCTGGTACTCTGTGACCCGTGTTTCAAAAAAATTTTTCTCCTTGCGTAAATTGGCCTGCTCATCCAGCCAGTTCAGGCGGTTTTCGGCTCCCGGGAAGGGTTCCTTATGTTTTAACTGCCTGGCCCGGCGGTTGGCTATAAAACGGAACTGCTCGATATGATCCTCTGCGTTATAACCGATAATAGGGTCGCGCAGAATATAATGTGCATAATCAATTTCTGCCGCTTCGGCTTCTTCCCACATGCTCTTTATCTGTGCGGGATCAATCTGCACATTATTTTCAGCAATGATCTGATTCACCACTCGGATCCCGAAGGCACAGTGCAGGACTTCATCCCGCATAATATACTGTAGCTGCTCGGCGGTACCGGTCATCAGGCCGCGGCGCTGCAGGGCGAATATGGGACTGAAGCCATTATAAAACCAGCAGCCTTCAAAAATACCGGCAAAAAAGGTATAGGACAACACAAAATTTTCCAGCTCGTCCTTATCCGTTAAATCTATATCGGCTCGTAATACCGAGTTAATTTTATTATTAGCCAGCTGAATTTTCTGGTTAATGGCCGGTACCACCCGGTAACGGTTATAGATTTCCCCCTGTTCCAGACCGATGGATTCAATGCAGTGCTGGTAGGTCCAGGTGTGTAGTGCTTCTTCGTACACCTGACGGGCCTGATAAATCTGCAGTTCAGGAGCGGTCATTTTCTCCATGACCGCCAGGCCGACATTGCGCATGGCCAGAATATCTGAAGTGGTCAGATAAGACAGTACATTTTCATACACATGTTTTTCTTCTACGGTCATCCGGTGCTGATAATCATGCACATCTTTGGACATATTGATATCTAGCGGTGTCCAGTGATTTTTATTGGCATTTAGAAAAAAATCCCAGGCCCAGGGGTATTTAAAGGGCGCCAGCTGATTAATGTCGGTCAGTCCATTAATGACCCGTTTATCATCTGTCCGTACTGGTTCCATAGTAGACTGTGGTGCAGTTTCTGTTTCAGGTGACTTTGTCTTACTGAGTTTATCTTTAAGGTCAAAGTGTTTCTGATGTTCCAGAATGTGCTCAGCATGAATGGCATTTTCAGTAGTTCTGGTTTTGTTGCTGGTATCGTTAAATGCGGCAAGTGGATCGTCCCAGTTAAGCATAATGGTGTTCCTGTTTTATATTATTATTCAATTATGGGTAGTGTCTTATTGACAGGCCTCACAGTCGGGGTTCAGTATGGAACAGACTTTAGGTGTGCTGTCCTGAACCTCAGCGGTATCAGACTGAACCGAAGTTTTTTCCATATGTGTGGCTCCCATGGAACGCAGGTAATAGGTGGTTTTTAAGCTGCGTACCCAGGCCAGTTTATAGAGCTGATCCAGCTTTTTACCAGATGGTTCGGCCATATACAGGTTCAGACTCTGAGCTTGGTCAATCCATTTCTGGCGGCGTGAGGCTGCTTCAATTAACCAGCGGGTATCAATTTCAAAGGCTGTGGCGTAAATGGACTTAAGCTCATCGGGAATACGCTCTATGGGCAGCAAGGAACCGTCATAATATTTTAAATCATTGGCCATCACTTCATCCCAGAGTTTTAACTCTTTAAGGTGATTGACCAGACAGGCGTTAACTACCGTAAATTCCCCGGATAAATTGGATTTAACATACAGGTTCTGATACGCCGGTTCTATGGACTGACTGACCCCACAAATATTAGAAATTGTGGCAGTGGGGGCAATAGCCAGACAGTTACTATTACGCATACCCTGCGCTTTAATAGTACTGCGCAGACCTTCCCAGTCCAGGGTGCTGCTGGTATCGTACTGAATATAGTTCTGCCGTTCTTCGGCCAGCTGCCGGGCAGAATCCAGCGGCAGTATGCCTTGGCTCCAGAGTGAACCTTCATAGGAGGCGTAGCGTCCCCGCTCTGCACTTAACTGAGTGGAGGCCCTAATAGCAAAATAACTGACGGCTTCCATGGAACGGTCGGCAAATTCAACCGCCTGTTCACTGCCGTAGGCCATTTTCTGATAGTATAGGGCATCCTGAAAACCCATAATGCCCAGTCCGACAGGACGATGATGCAGGTTGGAGTGCCGTGCCTGCGGGATAGAATAAAAATTATAATCAATGACATTATCCAGCATACGCATGGCGGTGGTAATGGTCTTTTCCAGTTTCTGATGATCCAGACCATTCTCGGTCATATGCGCCAGCAGGTTCACTGAGCCTAGGTTACAGACCGCCACTTCATCGGCATTGGTATGCAGGGTAATTTCAGTACACAGATTGGAACTGTGGACAGTGCCCATATGCTGATTGGTATAACGTATATTGCAGGGATCCTTAAAGGCAATCCATGGGTGTCCGGTTTCAAACAGCATGCCCAGCATTTTACGCCACAGATCAATGGCTTTAACGGTTTTAAATAACTTTATTTCTCCGAGAGCAGCTTTTTTTTCATAAGACAGATAGGTTTTTTCAAAGGTCTGACCATATTGTTCATGCAGTTCGGGTACTTCATCAGGCGAAAATAGCGTCCACTCCTGTTCCTCGGCCACCCGTTTCATAAACAGATCGGGTACCCAATTAGCGGTATTCATATCATGGGTGCGGCGCCGCTCATCGCCAGTGTTTTTACGCAGTTCCAGAAAATCCTCAATATCAATATGCCAGGTTTCCAGATAAGCACACATGGCGCCTTTGCGTTTGCCGCCCTGATTAACGGCCACTGCCGTATCATTAGCCACTTTAAGAAAGGGCACAACCCCCTGAGATTCTCCGTTAGTCCCCTTGATATGAGCACCCAGTCCACGAACCGGTGTCCAGTCATTACCCAGACCACCGGCAAATTTGGATAATAAGGCATTGTCTTTTAAAGCGGAGTAAATGCCTTCCAGATCATCGGGTACAGTGGTCAGATAACAGGAAGATAACTGCGGTCTTAAGGTAGCCGAATTAAACAGAGTCGGTGTTGAGCACATAAAGTCAAAGGATGACAGTAACTGATAAAATTCAATGGTGCGCTGTTCTCGGTCAATTTCGTTTATGGCTAGACCCATGGCTACACGCATAAAAAAGGCTTGGGGCATTTCCATACGAATTTTGTCGTGGTGCAGGAAGTAGCGGTCATAAAGCGTCTGCAGACCCAAGTAATCAAACTGGTGATCCCGTTCCGGCAAAATGGCCGCTGCCAGTTTCTCCAGATCAAAATGCAGTAATTTAGGATCAAGCAGCTCCAGTTCCACACCTTTTTTAATATAGCGTTTAAAATAATCAGCGTACTGCTCGGCCATTTCACTCTGGGTGGCTTCCTTCGGCTGCTGGTAAATATCGCTCAGACATTCCCGGCGCAGGTTATCCAGCAGCAGACGGGCAGACAGGCGGGAATATTCCGGATCACGGTCAATCAGGCTGCGAGCATTAAGGATCAGGGCGCTGTATAAATCTACTTCCTGCATACCGTCATAAGCAGCATTCAGGGTGTCTTTAAGCACCTGGTGGATATCCACTTCCTTTAAGCCCTCGGCTGCTTCCTCAAGCACCTGCTGCAGACGTTGTTTATCCAGTGGTTTTTTATGTCCGGAGGCATCCACAATCTTGACAGGTTTTTTTTCCTGGTTTTCGGCCTGATCCTGACTCTGGCTGGAGGCACGTTTTTGTGCCTGTTGTTCACGGTAAAGAACATAGGCCCGGGCAATTTTATGCTGGCCGTTACGCATCAGAGCCAGTTCAACCTGATCCTGAATATTTTCGATATGGACAGTGGAGTTTTCCGGTAAATGGCGGAACAGAGCTTCAACCACTTCTGTGGCCAGTTTATCCACAATATCATGTACCCGGCTGGAAGCGGCTGCTGTAACGCCTTCAACGGCCAGAAAAGCCTTGGTCAGTGCCACTATGATTTTACTGCGGTCAAAAGCGGTTAACTTGCCGTTGCGTCGAATGACCTGATGCTGGCTATAAGGGGAAGTCTGTTCGCTATGCTGGTGTTTTACCTGTTCAGCCTGGCTTAATAAAGTACCGGTTTCTACTGACAGAGCGGTATCGGTGCTATTGCTTATATTGGACATAGTTTTCCTCTGGTGTCTTAACTCACGTAAGCGGCCAGAGGGAGAAGGGGAACTGCAGAAGGTCTTCTCACCCTGGGCCTTTACGCGAGACCCGGGTTGATACATATTTGAGGCAGGTAACCGGACTTAAAAGCCGTTTCAGTATGAAAAAGCTTTATTACCGTTGCGCGACAGTTCCTGATTTGCACCGGATTTCCCTGCGGACACTACTGTATAATATAAGTATTATAATATTATGAAGTCTATATGTAGTGCGTTTTTTTTGTTGAGATACAAGATAATGTATTTTTTTATGAATGGCAAGTTTTTATGGCATGATTAAAAAAACAGGCTTATTAAAAACAGAGACAGGTAGTCCAGTAATTATTTGTTCTTTAAGTTTTCAAGAATAGCCTGCAGGGGGATCAGTTCAACCAGTGCCCGGAACAGAATATTATTATTGTGTATAAGCCCGTAACACTCATACATCTGGCTTTGATTTTCAGAGTCGGGTTTGCTATCTGAACGAGTCAGATGAATTAAAATATGTAGGCGGTCATTGCTTTTCAACTGAGCCAAGACAGTACGATTAACACTGATTTTATGTGAGCCATAAACCATGGGAGAACGTTCAAAATCCAGCTTTTTCAGAAGAAACTTTTCCAGCAAGGCGCAGGAGATAAACGCACAGGGAAATATTTCCGGAAACTGGTAGCGGTTCCTCAGTTCATCAAAAAACATCCGCTGATCGACTTTTGAACCGCATAAAAAATTTTTGGCATTACTGACATTCATAAATTTTCTTTTCAGAAAAAATATTTTGTCCTGTCCATTTAAAACAATGTCTAAAATATCCCTATCCGATTGATGACTAAGTTGTTCTGGAAAACTATCAGGATTAGTTTCAGGCAGAAACAGAGGCTGTGCCGTTTCTTTTTTAAAGCCGATTAATGCCAGTTGATTGTCTGCTTTTACACTGACACGGTTGCTTAGAAAAGGTGTTTCACCGTCTTTAGAGGTCTGAGTATTGCGGATATTA
>JANELJ010000391.1 GCA_024511395.1 Gammaproteobacteria bacterium
TTTTCATTTGAACCCTTTTTGTTGATAAATAATTGCCTGAATAACAACTATTTGATCATCAAATTGGCTTCATTTCAACTCCTAAAGATCATACCTATGATTCTTCAATACAAATCCGTTTTTCAAGTACAGCACGAAATGTTTTTATAATCAACATGCTGATGAATAAAGTCAGTATTGCCAGCAGAATTATGGCAATTATGGAAAATACAATATTCTGAGTATGCTCATACATCACCATAGTAGCAATACTGATGGCCGCCAAAGGAAACGAATACGCCCACCAGGATAAAAAGAAATCCAGTTTGGAAAACTTACGATATTGGGTAAATACCAGTAAAGTAAAAAACAGACCTGAAAAATACAGAATTCTGGCAAAATTATCCATTTCACCTGTTAATTTAAGATAGGACAAAAAGCCAACAGCAGGCGGAGCAATCAAAATAAAAAAAGTAGGTATTAATTTCCCTGGCAAGGCAGGGTGAAAAATAATACGATAAAAAATAATGGTCAACAGTACTGGCCAGAAAACCACACCGATACTAAAAAAGAACCAGGAAATATCACTATAGCCCAGAGGAACACCGGCAACAGGCACCAGAATATTACCCACTATAGGAATAAACCAGGCCGGATTCATATGATTAATCTCAAAATAATCATGATTAATCCAAGCACTCATTACAAACAGAGTAAACCCCAGATGCATAATAGCACCAATAGCCCATAGAGCATGAGCCAGAGGCAGGTTATTATGCAACATACAGATAGACAGCAATAACAGACTAATGGATACTGTCGGAAAAAAACTGATTTTAATGGGGTGATGAAACTCTTTAATAACCGCTTCTTTTTCCTTAACCAGTTTAAGCAGATAAATCATCAGGATAATGACAAACAAAAGCAGGGTAGTAAAAGACAGAACCATAGCCACACCAGGTGGCAAATGATATATACTTTCTGCCTTGGTAATTGCAATACTGAAACCAGCCATACCCATAACCGAGGAAAAAAATGATACTGGAAAATTTGCCAGCCTTGATAAATTTTGTTGCATTTTAATGCTCCTTATATCCCATTAACCGGAAGAATAAAGAAAATCAGAAATTCTCTCAGTGACTTTATCACCGGACAGCAGTAAAGATTGTAATTTACTGAGTGAAAAATTAAGATGTAAAAAAACAGTCTTACATACGAGGGCAATATGACAGTACAGTTTTTAATTGGTGGTAATGAGCAGACCCAGGTCCATTTTTCAGCTAAAATAGCTAATCGCCATGGTATGATTGCCGGTGCCACTGGAACCGGTAAAACTATTACCCTGCAGATACTGGCTGAAAACTTTTCCCGCATCGGGGTACCGGTTTTTCTAAATAGCTGATCCTAAAAGGTATCCACCCTATAACCTTTTCTGTTGAATTTCAGAACCAGGAAACAGGGACACATTATCCATAAATTTTCTAACATCTTCCATCAGGCTTTTCATTGTTGAATGTCGATGATTTCTGGTTACGGTATCATGTAACTGTTTCCATAATAGCTCTATTCTGTTTACCCAGGGGTGATAGGCTGGCTGAAATATCAGCTCAAACTTTTTATTATGGGACAGAAATGTTTTCGTTATCTGGCTTTTATGTATAATATAATTATCCGCTATCAATC
>JANELJ010000166.1 GCA_024511395.1 Gammaproteobacteria bacterium
ACTATTTAAAAATTATCCCGACATTGTTTTAGTTGCCTGAACACCTCCTCTATCACTTTTTTCTGCATAGCCAGTGCATTGATGGCCTGCGCCATGGCTTCTGGCTCATCGTCGTATTGATGAGCCACTTCATTTCTGAGTTTTCTCAGATATATCCATTCTTTTGCGCTATTAATACAGCCGAATTTTTCCAGCTTGTTGAGTATATCTAAAAACGGGATGGACTTAATTGCGCCTTCAAACTTTTGAATGATTAAAGGAAACAGTTTATCACCCAAAGTATCCTGCAGTTTAGCAAAGCGGAACAGGTATTGATCCAGAGCCTGAACTTCATCTTTCCTGAGTTTCTGATACCGTTCACTGTTTAAAGGTATAAAAGCTTCCATATCGCTCCAGGCCTCATTTATCCGTTTAATATGCTGTTCACACTCATGGATAAATTTAGTCAGTTTTATTTCGTTGATGTCCAATTTTATACCTTTGGTTTTTGCTTCCTGTTCTATTAACCTTGAATCATCCTGCTCAAAAACAACATCTATTTTTTGTTCACCCAGATCCTGTTCCAGGAGGGATAAAAAATGGAGTTTTTTCTCTAAAAGTTCACTGCCATCTGATGTCTGATCAGGTATTTGTATAAATAAATCAATATCCCCGCCTTTTAGAGCATCGTCGGTTCTGCTGCCAAACAACCAGACGGTTGTAGCCTGACCAAAGACCTAGCAGGCTGTTTTTATAATAATTTCTGCTTCATGGAGTGACAGGCGCATATTTATGTTTCAAAGTTTTTATCTCTCACCCTAACTCTCTCCCTAAGGGAGAGGGAATGAATAATAAGTGAGCTACAGTAGGTTTGTGTTAATAAGGCTATATTTTTAAAAGCTTTTTCCAACTCGCTTAATATGTTCCAGCAATTCTGTATTGCTGATACTGGACAGGTCTATTAAATCAAAAGTATAAGGTAACAATAAATCATCCAGTTCGTTATTGAGCCGGTTAATTATTTTCAGGTTTAAAGCAGAGCCTTTTAAGGCCAGATCGACGGCCTGTTTTATCTGACTAAAGGCTTTGCAATAATTGGCAAATCGCTGTTGCCAGCGGATATCTTCATTGGTCATAACTTATTGTTACTTAAAATGCTTATAAAATCAAAGTGCTGCTCTATCTATGTCAAGCGATTGCTAATCCCGGCTATTTCGAATAGAGTTTTAGCTGATTTATTATCGGACTGAATGTTCCTGCAGTGAGACAATATTTGTGAAAATCCTGGTACTTAATTCCGGCAGTTCTTCCCTGAAATTTCAGTTGTTTGATATGGACGGCCACAGGGTATTGAATTCTGGCTTAATTGAACAGGTCAGCGATCATCAGCAGGCCATTATGGCAATGGCTGAACAGATATCAGCACAGGGGCATATTGAGAACTTGGCGGATCTGGATGCCATTGAACATAGAGTCGTACATGGGGGTGAATGTTTTAAACAACCGACTTTAATCAATAGTCAAACTATCGAAGCTATAGAACAGTTAATTCCATTAGCCACCTTACATAATCCGGCTAATGTGCTGGGGATCAAAATGGCCGGTAGTCTGCTCCGGATGTACCACAGGTGGCAGTCTTTGATACGGTTTTTCATGCCGACCTGCCGGATTATGCCTATACCTACGGCCTGCCTTATGAGCTGTATAAAAAATACCATATCCGCCGTTATGGATTTCACGGTACTTCTCATCAATATGTTACCCGTCAGGCTGCTGAGTTTCTAGATAATACTTATGGCATTAAAAACACCCGGCTGATCAGTCTGCATTTAGGCAATGGCGCCAGTGCCGCTGCGGTGCTCAATGGCCAGTCCATTGATACTTCAATGGGCATGACGCCTCTGGAAGTTTTATTAATGGGCAGTCGAAGCGGGGATATTGACCCGGCCATTTTATTTTATCTGGCCAGGGAAACCGGGGCAGATATTGATACACTGGATGCTCTGCTGAATAAGCAAAGCGGTCTGAAAGGCCTGTGTGGTCAGAATGATATGCGCACTATTATTGAACAGATAGATCAGGGTGATGAGTTATCTACACTGGCCATTCATATTTTCTGCTACCGGATCAAAAAGTATATTGGTGCTTATGCTGCTGCACTTAATGGTATTGACGGGCTTATTTTCACCGGCGGCATTGGCGAGAATTCCAGTTTTATTCGCAAGCAGGTCTGCACAAACATGGACGAACTTGGAATTATTATGGACAGTAATAAAAATCAGGTGGCCAATGATGCTCTGTCTGAATTACATAATCTGCATTCAAAAGTAAAAATTCTGGCCGTAAAAACCAATGAGGAACTGGAAATTGCCTTGCAGACACAGCAATTATTAGGTAGAGACGGATCTCGTCTGCCTTGCACGGAGAATTAGGACAGCAGGAAAGACTTTAAGCAATGCATCAATTTTAGCTTGCAGATTTCTTTTTACATAAGTCATATCCATAGTTTACCCTTGGATTTTACTGGTGTAAACCATAGCTGACTAGCGATAGCATTCTGGGTATAGCCTGTGGATTGTGTGTGTGGTATTATATATCAGCCTGCTGTATATCCTTAATAAAACCTTCGAAATCGCTCAGGTGATGTTCAATGATATTTTTTACAATGGCCAGAGAAATATTCTGATAATCATGAACAGCAATATTTCTGAAACCGACCATTTTTTTCATGGTTTCTGCCGTCTCTGATGAAAGAATATGCTGTTCCTGCAATAGTTCAAAAACTTCCCGTGAGGTCTTTGGTACGCCCAGTTTTTTTATGCGGATTAAGTGACTGGATAAATCAATGCTTGCCTGAGACGCTCGTTCCAGATTCAGTATAATGGAGTCCTGCCGGGTATAATTATCTTCCAGCTCCTGTTCATGCCCCCGATATTCTTCATTAATTCTTTTTATACAACGCCTGATTGTGGCGGTTTTATTGACTAATATGTCATCCATTATGAATAATGCTCCAGTATTTCGGCGCGATCTTCATTCAATTGTATGTAATTGATATAAGCATAGTCCAGAAACTGTTCTATTTTCGGGGAAAGCCGCTGAAAAATAATTTTGCCATAATGCACTATCTGTATTTTTAATACATCATTACAGGCTTGCATATCTATCAGGTCAATGTCGCAATCCAGTTTAGATGCCAGTTTTTCCTGAATATTCCAGCGTTGAACATCGGTAATTATTTCAGCACTAAGAAAGCCGATATCAATGTCGCTACTGCCGGGGCGAAAATCATCGGTGATAAAACTGCCAAAGATAATAAGCAGTTCTGGAGAAGGTATTTCCTCCTGCAGAAAATGGCTGATATCCTGAATTATCTGTTGTTTATTATTAAGGGACATTAAAAATTTTTATCCTTTCTTAAAGTTTCTGATAATTCCTGAAACTTATTTTTCATCTGCAGGTTTTCAAAGGGCACGATTTCCGGTACCTGCAAGTTCATCAATACATCAAAAGAAGCCTGGCTGGTTTTAAGTACGGAAAGTAAATCGGCACTCAGCTCCACAGTGTCATAGGTATTTTGTGCCAATTGCAAATCCTTTTTTATCACCTGCTGGGCTTTACGGACTTTGGCTTTTTGCTCTTCCAAATTGTTTTTATATAAACGGGCCGCTTTAAGTGTCAGGGTCTGAGCTTGGATATTTTTCTGGTAAATGGTTCTGCGTCCGGGACCGGTTTCTTCTTTTAAACGGGCCTGGGCAGTATTACGGGTGGCCAGGGTTTTATTGATAATGGTATCAATTCTGGGGATGTATATTTTATCCACCTGTTCAATATATTTGTCTTGCATATAATTGACCATTTCCAGTAAAACCACATGCATACCATAGTACTTTCTGGCCTGCTGGATATCTTCGCCGGATTCCCGGGTCAGCTGCATTAAGCGTTGGGTGATTTTTTTAAGCACATCAAATACCACCGACATCTGGATAATATCATCACCGTCCACACGGCTGAGTAATACTTCTACCTGCTCCTGGCTCAGCTTAATACCCATATCCTGCAGCCTTTCACGCAAATAGATTTTAATGCGCTGACTTTCCTGACGGTAGAGTTTAATATTTTCCTGTTCTTGGGCAATTTTTTTGTCATAGGCTTCCTTTGTGGTTTTCACCATATGACTACGCGGTGCGGTGATCCGCTGTTCACGATAGCGGGCAATATTGGCTTTTGAAGTGGCAATATAATCATCAATTTCAGCAATTTTATGCCGGTAATCATTGATATTTTCATCCTCAAGCAGCACCACCATTTTATCCAGAATTTTGTCCAGATCTTCCTGCAGGGACTGTTTATCCTCCCCGAAAAAACGGCTTTGAGGCGCCTGCTTGATTTTATCTACCAGCTGCACACCATCCTGCATTTCAGAAAATAGCTGCGACCACATTTGCCGGAAGCGTTCATCCTCTTCATCATGGCGCGCCTGCTGTCGCTCTTGTTCAGAAAGAGTAAACATCTGGTTAGTTGAGTTCCACAATTCCCGGGTGGTGTTTTTAGTGGCCTGCCAGGCCTCGGCACCATATTGTTTAGACTTGTCCCAGCCCTGTTGTATGGAATCACTCCACTCTGTGGATTCACTCGACTCATTCAATTGGGCCTGTACCGGCAGAGTACTCAGAAATAAGAGTATAAATATAAAGGCTTTCATTAACATTCCTGTATTTTTTGTATTAATTTAAATATAAGGTCTTTAGTGCTGCAGTAAAAGGGAAATAATTGATTTTTAACCGCTGCGGACATATATTCCAGTACTGAACCGCTAAATTTACATTAAAAACCAGACTAATAAGCCTTGCGTTTAAAAAATACCGTAAAACAGTTTATAGAAACTCATTATTTCCAGCATTTTATTACCTTTTTAATTATTTTTAACGGCATTACCCTGGGTATGGCAACCTCCAGAGACATTATGTCTGAGTATGGTGTATTAATACATACTCTGGATATGGTCATTATCGGTATATTTACTATTGAAATCCTGCTGAGGATTTATGTCCATAGGTGGGCCTTTTTTAAGGCTCCCTGGAGCCTGTTTGACTTTTTTGTGGTGTCCATCTCCCTGTTCACCGCAGGTGAAGGTCTGTCTGTACTGCGTGTTCTAAGGTTTTTATGGCTATTCCGCCTGTTAACCATTGTGCCGCAAATGCGCCTGATTATTTCTGCCAGTTTAAGCGTTATTCCCGGTATGGCTTCAGTTTCCCTAGTGTTGCTGCTGTTTTTCTATGTGTTT
>JANELJ010000167.1 GCA_024511395.1 Gammaproteobacteria bacterium
TATTTAGATTTACAGGTCAGGTTTTTATATGAGCAAAATTATTGATTATATTGAAGAAGGTTTTATAGCCCTGTTACTAACCGCCATGACTGTAGTCACCTTTTCTCAGGTCGTGGCCCGCTATGTATTTAACTCCGGTGCAGTCTGGGCTCTGGAATTAAGCACCTACTTGTTTGCCTGGCTGGTCATGTTTGGAGCAGCCTATTGCGTTAAAAAAGGCATACACATCGGCATTGATGCCTTTGTTAATTTATTTACCGCTAAAATCCGCCGTTATATCACCCTGCTGTCCATCAGTTTATGCATGCTCTATTGCGGTATTCTGTTTAAAGGTAGCTGGGACTATGTGGCCAAGCTGAAAAAAATCGGACTGGAAGCAGAAGATATACCGATACTTGAATGGCAAATTAAAATTATCCTGCCCATTGGCTTTACCCTGATCTTCTACCGCTTAATTGAAGTGGCCTGGAAGGTAATAAAAGGCGAGGTGGACAGTATGCACTTTGTCAATGAAACCCGGGAATTACTGGACGAGATTGATCACTCACCCAAACCTGAACAGGGGATAAAATAATGGTGGCCGCCTCCCTGTTTATTATGCTGCTGCTGTTTATGCTGATCAGCGTTCCCGTTGCTTTTGCACTGGGACTGTCCAGCACCCTGACCATTCTGTTTTTTTCCACTGAATCCATGGCTTCTCTGGCCGGTAAAATTTTTACCTCTATGGAGCATTACACCCTAATGGCCATCCCTTTCTTTATTCTGGCTTCTGCATTTCTAACCACCGGCGGAGCCGCCCGCCGACTGGTGGACTTTACCGTTGATAGTGTCGGCTGGCTGCGCGGCGGTCTGGCCATGGCTTCGGTACTGGCCTGCATGATATTTGCAGCGGTGTCCGGCTCCTCTCCCGCTACAGTAGTAGCCATTGGCTCTATTGTTATTGCTGGCATGGTACGCGAGGGATATGCCCAGTCCTTTGCGGCCGGTGTTATCAGTACCGCTGGCACCATGGGTATACTTATTCCGCCATCCATTGTAATGGTGGTTTATGCCGCAGCCACCGATGTATCCGTAGGTCGAATGTTTATTGCTGGGGTCATCCCCGGTCTGCTTATTGGCATCATTATGATGATCACCATTTATTTTGTCGCTCGGAAAAAGAATTTTCCCAGTGTGCCCTTTAAAGGTATGGCTCAGTTAAGCCGCTCTGCATTCAGCGCCGCCGGGGGCCTGTTTCTGATTATCATTATTATGGGCGGCATCTACGGCGGTATATTCACCCCGACCGAAGCCGCTGCAGTCGCCGCCGTATATGCTTTTTTCATTTCGGTATTTGCCTATCGCGATATTAAACTGCGTCATATCCCCAAAGTACTGGTTGATGCAGGCAAAACCAGTGTTATGCTGATGTTTATTATTGCCAATGCCATGCTGTTCGCCTTTGTACTGACATCAGAACGTATCCCCCATGAAATTGCCCAGTGGATCGTTTCCATTGGCCTGCCAATCTGGGGATTTTTACTAATAGTTAATATTATGCTACTGATAGCAGGTAATTTTATGGAACCTTCCGGTATTCTGCTGATTATGGCCCCTATTTTATTCCCCATTGCCATCCAGCTGGGAATTGACCCTATTCACCTGGGGATTATTATGGTGGTTAATATGGAAATAGGCATGATCACCCCGCCGGTAGGACTTAATTTATTCGTGACCTCAGGGATCAACGGAATGAGCATGATTGAAGTCATTAAAGCCACCTATCCTTGGCTGTTATTACTGCTCAGTTTCCTGATGATTATTACCTATGTTCCCCAGGTATCCATTTTTCTGCCTAATTTATTAATGGGACCGGAAACTGTTAATATGTAGCTTGCTAATAAAACAAACAACAGGAAAAAGGCAATGAAATTAATCCACCCAATGCTGTTCAGCTTTTTTACCGGACTGATTCTCTCAGTGCCCGCTTATGCAGAGGATGATTTAATGGTCAGTTCCAGAAACCTGACCTTATCTACAGCCATAAAAATTGCCCAAGCAGCTATTGTAGAATGTACAAAAAAAGGCATTCAGATTGGTGTTACAGTCGTTGACCGGCAAGGGGTTGTACAGGTTACCCTGCGTGATACCATTGCGGCTCCCATCACCCTGCCTATCAGTAAAGGCAAAGCTTTTACTGCGGTTAATTTTAATGCACCCACATCGGCCCTTGGAGACAGAGCTAATGGCCCCATTGGCCGTGCTCCCGGTATTATTATGTCTGCCGGGGGTTTACCTATCCAAGCAGGCGGCTCATTACTTGGGGGTATAGGTGTCAGTGGCGCACCTTCTGGAAAAACAGACGAACAATGTGCTCAGGCAGGAATTAAGGCAGTACTTGATGATCTTGAAATGTCCATGTAAAAATTACATGTTGACCTGAGATAAAAATTGTTTGGGAAAGTTTAAAAATTTCTAGATATAGAAAGAAGCTGAAAAATAATGGCGAAGAGGGGGGGATTCGAACCCCCGAAACCTTTCGGTTTACACACTTTCCAGGCGTGCGCCTTCGACCACTCGGCCACCTCTCCACGAATTCAGTCGGGCAGAATAAACTACTTGGGGTATAAAATCAAGGATATTGTTATTTTTTTGCTTCCAGAAGTTCCCAGCGTTTATAGGTATTTTCCAGTTCCCTGTTAAGGCCTTCCAGTTCCGCCAGTTTTTTATTAATAAAAAACTTTTCCTGCTGGTAAAAGTCAGGCTCAGCTATTTCGGCTTCTATTTCTGTCTGCTGTTCTTCCAGCTGCTCGATTTTAGCCGGCAGTTTTTCAAGTTCCTTCTGTTCGCTAAAGGTAAGTTTGGCAACAGTATTATTATTGCCTGATGCCTTTGGTTCTTTATCAGACTTTATTTTTTGCTGCTGTGGTTTTTTGCCAGAATCTTTGCTGTCCACTGGTTCTTTGCACTGTCTGAGCCAGTCGTCATAACCACCGACGTATTCATTTAGTTCCCCGTTTTCAAACACCAGGGAACTGGTGATCACATTATTTAAAAAAGCGCGGTCATGGCTGACAATAATCAGGGTACCCTGGTATTCCATTAACAGGGATTCCAGCAGTTCCAGAGTGTCGCTGTCCAGATCATTGGTGGGTTCATCCAGCACCATTAGATTGGCCGGTTTGGTAAACAGCTTGGCCAGCAGCAGGCGGTTACGTTCACCGCCCGATAAGGCCCGAACAGGTACTTTGGCCCGCTGCGAGGAAAACAGAAAATCTCTTAAATAACTGTACACATGACGATCCCGGCCGTTAATGGACACATATTCCCTGCCCTGTCCAATATTTTCCAGAATGCTTTTGTCTTCATCCAGCTGATCACGCAGCTGGTCAAAATAGGCAATTTCCAGCTTGGTACCGAGTTTGACGATACCGCTGTGCGGTGCTAGTTTTCCCAGCAGTAAATTTAACAGGGTTGTTTTACCCACACCATTAGGGCCGATAATCCCAATGCGGTCACCGCGCAAAATCAGGGTTGAAAAATCCTTAACGATGTAATGATTTTCATATTCAAAGCTAATGTTCTCAACTTCAATAACCAGCTTGCCGGATTTTTTCTGATCATCCACTTCCAGTCTGGCTTTGCCCTGCAGATTTCTACGCTGACTGCGTTCATCCCGCATGGCCTTAAGGGCTCTTACCCTGCCTTCATTACAGGTTCGACGGGCTTTAATGCCCTGACGGATCCAGACTTCTTCTTCCGCCAGCTTTTTATCAAACAGTTCATTAGCTTTGGCTTCCGCATGCAGAAGTTCTTCCTTGCGGCGTAAATAGGTCTGGTAATCACAGGGAAAGGACACCAGCTTACCTCGATCCAGCTCCAGAATGCGGGTGGCCACATTTTGCAGAAATATCCGGTCATGAGTAATAAACAGTACACAGCCGCTGTAACTTTTAAGGAAATTTTCCAGCCAGAGAATGGATTCTATATCCAGGTGGTTGGTCGGCTCATCCAGCATCAGAATATCCGGCTCATTAGCCAGGGCTTTAGCCAGCATAACCCGGCGTTTTAAACCGCCGGACATATTTTCAATTAAATCATCCCCATTAAGCTGTAGACGGGAAATGGTTTCTTCCACTATCTGCACCATAGACCAGCCATTAATCGCTTCCAGATCATGCTGAATGGTTTCCATTTTTTTTAAGGCCTGCTCATCTCCCTGACTGACTTCATGCAGCACATGGTGATAATCCTGTAATAACTGTGCCGCATTGCCCATACCGGAACTGACAATATTAAACACACTGCCGGTTGCTTCATGGGGAACTTCCTGAGACAGGGACGCCACCACCAGGCCGTCTTTCTTACGAATATCCCCTTCATCCGGCTGCATTTCACCCTGAATTAAACGCATTAAGGTGGTTTTACCCGTACCATTACGCCCAATCAGACAGACTCTCTCCCCTCTGTCCAGGGAAAAACTGGCATGATCCAGCAGCACATGAGTACCAAAGGCCAGGCTAAGATCATCAATGGAAAAAATGGACATAAATATCAGGCTCAATCAGGGTAAATTTAAATGTGGCTATTATACCTAAACTTTCTTGTAACTACTCAGCGTATTCATCTTTTGCACCATTTCGGCGTTATTTTCATACTCAAATGGTCACGTATTAATATACGCTCACATTTTCCATGCGAAAATGCCTTGAACTGGCACAAAATCTAAACACTCTGAGCAGTTACACTTTCTTTATAAAATCAGTCTATAATAAATACAGGTTATCATAATTTGGTCAGAGAAATTTATATGAGAAATATAAGCTGCACTTTTGTTGTTTTAGTCTTTACTGTCCTGATCATTTCCTGCTCCACATCCACCTGGACAAAAGACGATAATTACACCCCGGATACTCGGGAAATCGAAAAAATTGAATTTTCTCCTTATTACCAGTTAAAAACCCAACTGGATCCCGGACTTGAGTTAATTTTAGTTTCTCATTTGCACAAAGAAACCATACCCGGCGCCTGTTGCCTAATGATTATATGGTGGCCAATTATGTGACTCTATATTTAGTCTGCCCTGAATAAAACATAGTGCATTGATTTATAAAGAAATATTGCTTGATCATGGGTGTTAAATTTGCAGGTTTTTGGTAAAATAAGCCTTATTACCTTGCAAATTTCCAGACCAGAATGAAGCCAAAGAAACAGCCAAAAATACCTCAGGAAGACCTGTTCAGG
>JANELJ010000168.1:0-3754 GCA_024511395.1 Gammaproteobacteria bacterium
GTGGGGCTGGTGCTGTCGGCAGGGCAGATAAAATGCCAGAGTTCCTTAACCTGATTGGCACGGCCCTGCTGACCGCTGCTGTCTGTTTCACTTAATACGGCATCAAACAGTACTGCGGCTTCTGAATGATCAGTCTGTTCATTAAAATCAATTAACTGGGCATCCAGCTTTAATACGCGGGTATTTCCTTGGGTGGGCTCATGGGCATACTGACGGCTGATTTCAGCAAAAACACTGTCGGTGGTCAGATCTTTTATGGAGTCCAGATCGCTTGTATCCCAGGCTTCCTGCAGCATGGTATAGGCAGAGCGGGCACCGGACAGGAACTCTTCCTGATCAAACCAGTCCGGTAAGATAACCGTCTGAGCATCGGTTGCAGAATCCTGGTCATTATGGGACTGGCCTGCGGAATTCATTCCAAATTTATCAGCAAAACTTTGGGTAAAACCGGAATCTTCCCTGTGTATGGTATTTAAACGGGGTGCATCAGGCTGACTGTCTGCAGTGCTATTTACCTTACTCTGGCCAAAATCATAAGCGCCGGCGGTAGCAGTCCGCTGACGGGGGATGGTTTTTTTTCGGTTCATTAGCCACATGACCAGCAGGATAACACCGCCAATCATAAGAAAATCAAAGAAATTAAAGCCTTCAAAAGCACCACCAAAAAATAGGGTACCTAACAGGCCACCCAGAGCCAGGCCTCCTAACATGCCCATTAAACCGCCCCGTTTAGTAAGTTGCTGTTTACGCTGCTGATTGGCTGTCGCTGCTTTTTGCTGGGAAAATGACTTCTGCTGAAAACTTTTCTGTTTATAAGGTGAGCTATAGGATTTTTTTCCACCAAAGGAAAAACCGCCCCCAAAGCGTTTGGCTTCAGCCGTACTGAGTACAAAAAGTGCCAGGATGAAAATACTAATAAAGGTGATAATTAACTTGTTATTCATTTTTGTTCCAATTTTTTCTTCGATGATGACTGCTTTTCATTGTCAGCTTGGTAGGGTATTTTGTTAAATACACCAATAAGTTGTTCATTTTGTTTCAACTTAGCCTTTCCTGTTGGACTGACAAAAAACTGATAAGTTTCCTTAATATCGGTATTGTCCGACTGTACACACTGAAACTGCAGACTGCGCTCTTCAATCGCCGCCCAGAAACAGCGCCGGATGGAGTCCTCACGGCCCGGTGTGTAAAAATCGGCCGTGCCTTCAAAAACCACATTAATACGCGATATTTTCATAGCATTTTCAGCATCCGCCTGCCAGTTACCGGCACCGGGATGAGGGGCGCAGGCCGTCAGAGCTAATACAAGAGCCACAGGAACAATTAGTAACAGTAATCTAAATCTATATGCTAAAAGCATTGTTCACCTTTAAATAGTCGATAAATAAATAGTTGAATTCGAACAGCAAATTATAACTTACCTGATTATAAATTACCTCTGCTACTCAAGTTCCTTCATTTCTTATTTATTGGCGTTCTGTTAAAATCCCGCTTTTCATTTAGCAATCAGCAGAATTTCATGGCCAGACGACGTCGTAAAGCAAAACTTCCCCAGGAACCTGTATTAGTGAACATTGAATCGGTCAGTCATGATGGCAGAGGTGTCTGTCATATTGATGATTTAACGGTATTTATTGACGGAGCACTGGAAGGGGAAGAACTGACTTTTATTTATACCGGCAAGCGAAAAAATATTGCTGAGGGCAGGGTGCATGAAATTATTAAGGCATCGCCATTAAGGGTACAGCCTGAGTGTGAACACTTTGCTGTATGTGGCGGCTGTAGTCTGCAGCATCTTGCGGCGGATCAGCAGATTATCCTGAAACAGAATGTGCTTCTGGAAAACCTGAAACGTATTGGCAAAAGCGAACCTCAAAGTGTACTGGAACCGCTCACAGGCCCTCATTGGGGCTATCGTAGAAAAGCCCGTCTGGGTGTGCGTTTTGTGGTTAAAAAGGACAAAATGCTGGTTGGGTTCAGGGAAAAACACAGTAATCTTCTGGCCGAGCTGGACAGCTGTAAAGTGCTTTATCCTGATGTCGGGATGCATCTTAAAGAATTATCAGAGCTGCTGCGTTCCTTATCCATTTATCAGAAAATACCGCAGATTGAAGTGGCCTATGGGGATGAGGAGGGCACCTTTATAGTACGGCATCTGGAAGATTTTAATGAAGAGGATCGGCAAAAACTTAAAGATTATGCCCGTACTATGAAGCTGCATCTTTATCTGCAGTCCAAAGGTCCGGATTCTATAACCCGGCTGTGGCCGGAAAATGAGGCTGATTTTAAACCCTTACAGTACAGCCTGCCTGAGCATAATATTGTGCATGAATTCCGGCCTACGGATTTTACCCAGGTTAATATGGATATTAACCGTAAAATGATTAATCTTACTCTGGAATTACTGGCACCGGAACCGGGAGATAAGGTGCTTGATCTGTTTTGCGGACTGGGTAATTTCACCTTACCGCTGGCTCGTAAAGTGACTCATGTCACCGGCGTTGAGGGCAGTGCTGAACTGGTAGTTCGAGCAAAAGAAAATGCTCTTAAAAACGGTATAGAGAATGCCGACTTTTATGCGGCTGATCTGTTTAAGGAAGTTTCAGGTATGCAGTGGGTAAAACAACAATATGATCGCATTTTGCTGGATCCGGCGCGCAGCGGTGCTAGGGAAATTATTGAATATCTGCCGAAACTGGGTGCCCACACGGTGGTTTATGTCTCCTGCAACCCTTCAACCATGGCCAGGGATACTGAAATCATGGTGCATCAGAACGGTTATAAGCTGGTAAAAGCCGGAGTTATGGATATGTTTCCTCATACGGCTCATGTGGAATCTATTGCGCTTTTTGAAAAAAAATAAAGTTTTCATAATGCCATCAGTCAGTAATAAACAATGATTCCAGAAAGGTTGAAAAAATGGATTTTTGTACTTTTTATAAGCACACTGGCAATTGAGCTGTCAGCCTGTAATAACCGCTCTTCTGATAATTCCCATTCTATTATACGTTTTGGTATCAGTTCAGCCCCGGTGACCCTGGACTCGCTGCAGGCCACTGATGCCACATCCGCCCGGATTAACCGCCTGATATATGAGACCTTGGTGGAGTTCGGCGAAGACGATTTACCGGTTCCAGGTATTGCTTCCTGGCAGACGATCAGCCAGCAGCATTATCGTTTTAAACTGATAAAAACCTCCCGGTTTCATCATGGAAAAAAATTGACAGCCGATGATGTCAGAGCGACTTATGAAGAGGTACTGGATAAAAAAAATGCCTCACCACAGCGTAATATCATTGCCCATATTCAGCGTATTGAGGTGATTGATGATAATACCATCGACTTTTTTCTCAGCCGTAATGACCCTCTGTTTCCGGCTTTTCTGACTATTGGCATTGTGCCTGCCGATCTACTGGCAAAACATCATCCATTTAATCATCAGCCGGTAGGCAGCGGCCCGTTTAAATTTTCTCGCTGGCCTTTTGACGGGCAGTTGTTTCTGCAGCGTGTCAGTGACGGACTAACGGTAGAATTTCTGCAGGTAAAGGATCCGACGGTACGGGTATTAAAACTGCTGCGCGGGGAGCTGGATATTATTCAGAATAATTTACCGCCGGAGCATATCGCTTATCTGAAACAGCAAAAGGGTATTGGTTTTATAAGCCGTTCTGGTTCAAACTACACTTATCTGGGCTTTAATCTGAAGGAACCGTTAACGGGTAATTTGCAGATAAAAAAAGCCATTGCCTATGCC
>JANELJ010000168.1:3854-5197 GCA_024511395.1 Gammaproteobacteria bacterium
TGGGTAATGCCGCTCAGAGTGCTCGGGGCTTTTTCCCATCCCGGTACTGGCTGGGCGCTGATTTAAAGGCTTATGATTATAATCCTGACAGAGCAAAACAGATCATGCAGTCGCCGGGTTATTCTGAGCATCATCCTTTGCAGTTAAGTTATAAAACTTCCAGCGATCCGTTTCGTATCCGCATTGCCACTATTATTCAAAGTCAGTTGAAAAAGGTTTATATTGACGTGGATATCCGCAGCTATGACTGGGGAACCTTTTATGGTGACATAAAAAAAGGCAAATTTCAGTTATACAGCCTGACCTAGGTCGATATCCGTACTCCGGATATTTTTCGTTATGTGTTTCATAGTAACTCCATACCGCCGGGCGGGGCAAACCGCGGACGTTTAAAGGATACTCTGGTGGATCAGTTAATTGCACAGGCAGAACAGGAAACGGATTTAAAGAAGCAGGCTCAGCTATATCGTCAGCTGCAGCAGCGTTTGAATAAACTACTGTCCTATATTTACCTGTTGTATGAGGATAATATTGCTTTTTACAGAGATAATATTAAAGATTATCGGGTGTCGGTTGACGGTAATTATGATGGATTGATAACGGCACAGAAGCTTAAAGGTAGTAATAAACAAGGTAGTAATAAAAAATGATGCCTGATTTAAAAGGACCCGACGGCACACCCTTACCGGATGAATTTATATATATATCCGTACCCGAACAACAGCTGTATTATATTCAATCCGGTAAAACCGTTTATAAAACACGGGTTGCTACCGGTAAAAATGGTGTAGGAGAACTATCTGGCAGTGAATGTACGCCCAGAGGCTGGCATAAAATCCGCGCAAAAATCGGCACAGGCTGTGCCCCGGATACGGTCTTTACAGGTCGCCGGCCTACCGGAGAAATCTGGTCTGAGCAACTGCAGGCAGAACACCCCGGGCGGGACTGGATTTTAACCCGGATAATGTGGCTCAGTGGTCTGGAACCGGGTTTTAACCGGCTTGGAGAGCGTGATACCATGAGACGCTATATTTATATTCATGGCTGTCCTGATGCCAATCCCATGGGCATACCCAGTTCCCACGGCTGCATTAAAATGCGAAATGCCGATATTATTAAACTGTTTGACCGTGTGCCATGCGGTCTGCTGGTTTATATTACCGGGCAGGAATAATACGGAATGTTGAGTTATATTGTCAGCCGTCTATTCAGTGCCTTTATTGTGATTTTCGGCGTGGTTTTTATTGTCTTTATGCTGATCCACATGGTGCCGGGAGATCCCGTTGAAGTCATGCTGGGTGAGTCTGCCAGTGTGGTGGACAGGGAAATGCTGCGCCATGCTC
>JANELJ010000024.1 GCA_024511395.1 Gammaproteobacteria bacterium
TCATCTGATAAATCATGCAGGTGTTTCAGGTAATGCAATCCTGCAATCAAACGAGTGCGTATGGCAGGAGCACCTTTAGTGGATACAAACAAAGCGCCCCATTCTTTATCAGGACTTTCCCAGTCTATGGGTTTTGATAACTTAATCAACTCATGGTTTATGTCCAGCATGTTTTCAAGGCGCATCCTGAACAGGTCTTCCTGAGGTATTTTTGGCTGTTTCTCTGGCTTCATTTTAGTCTGGAAATTTGCAAGGTAATAAGGCTTATTTTACCAAAAACCTGCAAATTTAACACCCATAATTCGCCAATGTTTCCTTATAAATCAATGCTATATATTTTATTCAGGGCGGACTATGTAATAAAACAGTTCACCGGGGATATTGCCGTATCCTTTGGTGTGCATTGCGGCCTACAGAAGTTTGTTTTTTCTTACTGAAGGCAGCAATGCTGCCGAATTTTTGTCAACTGTTTTTTGCTTTTTTTTACATTTTTCTCCTGTTTTTACTGAATTATTTTGTTTACCTCGGAGTAACAGGGGCTGGGTGTCCCTTGATGAAGTTTCGACAGCAGGGAGGCTGTCGAAAAGCCTCCATGGATGGATTCACGGCGGCTTCAGCAAGGGATACCCGGTTCCTGTTACGGACTATCGGTTAACTGAGGTAATCAATAAATTTTAAATGATTCTCCTTTTTGGGGGAGCTGAAACTCTAAACTTTAGGTTGAAAATTATATCATCAAAAAATGAATGATATATTAACGACTCCATTAATAAAAAATAATTCCTTCAGCTTATAACGATATCAAAGCCGGTTAGTCTTCCACCAGTTCATCAAACTCATCCGGACAGTACAGTACATTATGAGTTTTACGCTTCAGACTGCTTAACCAGCCCATCTGACGGGCAAACATAAATAAAAACAAAGTAAAAAATAACAGGTGAACCCACCACATACCGATATAAGGTTCAACCTGGCCCTTTCGCAGCCAGTTAAATGCCACCAGTAATAAATTGGAATATACAACATATATAAGTATAGCCAGGGCCATTTTTCCATATCGTCCCTGACGGGGTGAGCTTTTACTTAAGGTTACAGCCAGCAAGGCCAGTACTATCATCATAATTACCTGAGAAATACGCCATTGTAATTCACCAATATAATATAGATCAGTACTATCCCATAAATCTCTGGTAGGTAAGGCATTGCGATCAAGTTTAACTACTGCACCAGCTTTTCCAGTCAGTAATACCCCGTAATCCTTAAATTTAATAGAACGGTAATCTCTGGAACCCGGTACTCCGTCATAACGATGACCATTCTGAAACACAATATAACGAGCCCCCTGTTGAGGATCGGATTCTAAATTAGCCTCATCTGCTGCAAGTACACTGCTGTTGTCGGTATTATCCACATGTAGAAAAACATTTTTTAAATGTGTCCGATCAGTGATTTCCTCTGCATAAATAACTCTTCGGCCATCATTAGACAGGGTAAACTGACCGGGTACCACCAGTTCAATATCCGCCTGCAGTTTAAACTCTTCTTCCATATACTGCATTTTACTATTAGCCCAAGGGCCAATAACCAGCGCCAGAGAGGCTTCTATAAATACAAAGCTAACCAGGACAATAAGAACGGATTTTAATAATGTGGACGGACCGACACCACAGGCGGCCAGAGCCACCATTTCACTGTCTTTATAAAGTCGGCTTAATGCCAGCAGTATGGCCAGAAACAGGGTTAACGGTATAATCATCATCATACTTTCAAGATTACGAAAGCCCAGTAAAACAAACAGGAAATCAATAGAAATCTTACCACTTGCGACCGCTGCAAGAGATTTTATCAACTGAGTGCTTAAAATTATTAAAAACAGCACTATAAAAACACCGCCAAATGTCCTTAGAACTTCCTTGGTAATGTAATCTCTAATAATCAATGCTGTTTGCCTTTATACATTTGGAGGCCCTTTCAAGGCATCCACTTTGGGATATAATAGTATTTTTTACTGGATTTAAAGGGATTTTAAGTTAAACTAGTTAATAAAATAAATTTAACAAAACTGATTTAAAAATATTTCCTTATCATTCAAAAATGCTTAAATTATCTTTCAACACATCGATCAGGTAATTGAAACGTAATTGCAATAAATCTGAGCCAGCCAGTCATAATTTCTGACTGCTAATGATATGAGAAACCGGGCAGTCTGACAATCATTTTAATTACAGACACTCTTTTCATTAATACCTTTACCTGTGTAGCAATAGCGGAGTTAATATGGAATTCAGCGTAAAAAGCGGCAACCCCGAAAAACAACGAACAGCCTGTGTTGTAGTTGGAGTTTACGAACCCAGACGCCTTACCCCGTCAGCCCAGAGACTGGATGAACTGACTGACGGTTATATTTCCAGTTTAATCCGTAGAGGTGATCTCGAAGGCAAGGCCGGTCAGACCCTTTTGCTGCACAATATAGACAATACCCTGTGTGACCGGATTCTTCTGGTAGGCTGCGGTCGGGAACGGGATTTAAGCTTTACCCAGTACCGCAAAATTATTTCTCATGCAGTCAACACTCTGAATGACACCGGCTCCATGGAAGCAGTCTTTTATCTGACCGAACTACCGGTAAAAGGCTGTGACAGTTCCCAGCGTATTCGCCATGCCATAGAGGCTGCCCAGAATACCTTGTACCGTTTTGATCAGTTAAAGAGTAAAAAAGACTCCACTCGCAGACCTTTACGAAAAATTGTACTGACAGTACCTAATCGTCGTGATCTGACCGATGGCGAACAGGCTGTCCGTGAAGGTATGGCCATTACCCAGGGTATAAAACTGGCTAAGGATCTGGGTAATATGCCCGGTAATATCTGCACCCCGACCTACCTGGCTGAACGGGCCAAAACCCTGAGCAAGGTCTACTCCAACCTCAGTGCTGAAGTATTTGAAGAAGAAGATCTGGAACAAATGGGTATGGGAGCCTTCCTTTCTGTGGCTAAAGGAAGTCGGCAACCCGCCAAATTAATTGTTATGAGTTACCTCAACGGAGATCTGGCCAAACCGCCTGTCTGCCTGGTAGGTAAAGGTGTGACCTTTGATTCCGGCGGCATCTCTCTGAAACCCGGTGCCGCCATGGATGAAATGAAATACGATATGTGCGGTGCGGCCAGTGTCCTGGGCACTATTAATGCCGTGGCAGAACTGCAGCTGGAAACCAATATTGTTGCCGTAATCCCGGCCACTGAAAATCTGCCTGATGGTATGGCCAGCAAACCCGGTGATATTGTCACCAGTTATTCCGGTACCACTATTGAGATACTTAATACCGATGCGGAAGGCCGCTTAATCCTCTGTGATGCCCTCAGCTATTGTGAACGTTTTAATCCCGATGTAGTTATCGATGTCGCCACCTTAACAGGCGCCTGTGTGGTTGCCCTAGGTAAACATGCCGCAGGCATGTACAGTAATCACAGCCCGCTGGGACATGACTTAACCAATGCCGGCAAGGCTACCGGAGACCGTATCTGGGAAATGCCATTATGGGATGAATATCAGGAACAGCTTAAAAGCAACTTTGCTGATTTAGCTAATATCGGCGGAAAAGAAGCCGGTTCAGTTACCGCTTCGGTGTTTTTATCGGCCTTCTGTAAAAAATATAACTGGGCACACCTTGATATTGCCGGTGTAGCCTGGGAATCCGGTAATAATAAAGGGGCTACAGGGCGCCCGGTATCACTTTTAACCCAGTATATTATCAACCATTATAAACGCAGCCATTAAGCATTATGGCTCAGGTTGATTTTTATATTCTTAACGACAGTTCAGGACGCAATATCAATCAAATGGTCTGCCGTCTGTGTAATAAAGCCCTGGAAAACGGGATGCAGGTATTTATCTATACCTGCACCGAACAACAGGCCCAGATTCTGGATGAGCTATTATGGACCTATAAATCTGACAGTTTTATCCCACATTGCATCATTTCTGATGATTTTTTACCGGTTTCACCAGCAAAAACTGAAAATTTCAACTATCCTGTAGTTATTAAAGCAGCAAATTCTGAGCTTGATCAACAATTACCGACCCAATTTAAAGGCCTGCTGATCAACCTAAGTCAGACAATACCGCCTTTTATACAGTATTTTGAACGAATTGCTGAAATGGTTGATAAGGATGAAACTGAAAAACAACTGGCTCGTGAGCGATATCGTTTATATCGCCAGCAGGATCATACTTTAAACAAGTATGATTTATAGTTAATAATGAGCTAATTAGTTTACCCAATTTAAGTGTTAAAGTTGTATTGTGAATAAAGATAACAAAAAAATTTTTCTTCCGCCATGGGCGACCTGAAAGGCCTTCTGGACAAAGGAAGGTATCAGCATCGGCCGCCCTGTTTCCAATAAAGACACCATCCCCACATTAACGGCCGACCTGCTGGATAATGAAATTATTAACCAGTTTGAGGAACAGTTAAGATCCTCAAATCAGAATACTGCTAACAATGAGGAGTATTCTGAAGACATAACACCCGTTGACAGTTTTCAGGATAACCCTCAGGACAGTATCGATCTTCCTGTTCTGGATGGAACAATTACAGTAAGCGACGAAAAGGCTCCATCCGATATTGATGATTATATATCAGATATCGATGATGATGAGTTTGATGTACTCAAATTTGCTGACTCTGTTGAACAGCTGGAAGAAACCGTAGAGTCCATTACTCAGCCTGAAGACCTGCTTAGATTTGAAGAACAGACTCAAGCCCACCATGAGATTCCAGTAGAATCCAGCGAACCGGATAGTAATAGCCCCACTATCATCCCCGAGGCAGCTCATACCAGTTTTTCTGAAATTACCAAAAGTATTTACTATGAACAGTTAAAGGAAAAACTGCATAAGCAGCTCTCTTTTCAGATAGAACTATCCATTGCTGGACTCAAGTCTCAGTTACTGGACAATCTGGCTGCCGAACTTGATGCGGCCTTTAAACCTAAATAAATAAGCCCTAATCACCCGCAATAAGCGGACGGTATCTTTTACACTTCTGCAGTATTTTCCGTTGAAAATCCCCCTTTTCAAGGGTTACTTTACGCCCTGTTAGGACTATAATAAGCCGTTTGAATTCCACTATGGAATTCAAACGGCTTATTATGCATAAACCAATACCCAATGTAGCCAAAACCTGATAAAGAGTAGCTCTCCACCATGGAAAAAACATATAACCCTCATGCAATTGAACAGTGCTGGTATGAAACCTGGGAAGAAAACGGTTATTTTTCCCCTGATATGGACACCGAACAAGCTTCAGATTCCAGCCAAGACAGCTACTGCATAATGATTCCGCCGCCCAATGTGACCGGAAGTTTACATATGGGGCATGCCTTTCAGGACACCATTATGGATGCCCTGACCCGCTACCACAGAATGAAAGGTGACAAAACACTCTGGCAACCCGGTACGGATCACGCCGGTATTGCCACACAGATGGTAGTCGAACGTATTATTAATGCCGAAGGTAAAACCCGTCATGATTTGGGCCGCGAAGCTTTTATTGAGAAAATCTGGGACTGGAAAGCCCATTCCGGTAACACCATTACCCGCCAGTTACGGCGTATGGGTGCCTCTTTAGACTGGAAACGTGAACGTTTTACCATGGATGAAGGTCTGTCAGAGGCCGTAAAGGAAGTGTTTGTACGCCTGTATGAAGAAGACCTGATTTACCGCGGCAAACGTCTGGTCAACTGGGATCCGGTTCTGCATACGGCAGTTTCCGATCTGGAAGTGATTTTCGAAGAAGAAAACGGCCACTTCTGGCATATGCGTTATCTGCTCAGTGACGGCAGCGGTTATATTATAGTCGCCACCACCCGTCCGGAAACCATGCTGGGAGATACCGCAGTCGCAGTTCACCCCGATGATGAACGCTATCAAAACATGATTGGTAAAACCATCAAACTGCCCCTGACAGATAGAGAAATACCCATTATTGCCGATGATTATGTGGATCCTGAATTTGGTACTGGCTGTGTCAAAATCACCCCAGCACATGATTTTAATGACTATGATATGGGCAAACGCCATAACCTGCCCATTATCAATATCCTTACCGTAGATGCCGCAATTAATAACAATGCTCCGGAAAAATACCGGGGCATGGACCGCTATGAAGCCCGTAAAGCCATTGTAAAGGATCTGGACGAGGCGGGTTTACTGGAAAAAGTTGACGAGCACCGTTTAATGGTACCCAGAGGCGACCGCTCCGGAGCTGTTATTGAACCCTATCTGACTGACCAATGGTATGTAAAAATTGTTCCCCTGGCTGAGCCGGCCATTAAAGCAGTAGAAGACGGTGATATCCGCTTTGTTCCTGACAACTGGAAAAACACCTATTTTGAATGGATGAACAATATTGAAGACTGGTGTATTTCCCGTCAGATCTGGTGGGGACACCGTATTCCGGCCTGGTATGATGATAACGGTAATGTCTATGTAGGCAAAGATGAACAGGCCGTACGCCAACAGCATAAGCTGGATGATTCCATCAACCTTAAACAGGATGAAGATGTTCTGGACACCTGGTTCTCATCTGCCTTATGGCCCTTCTCCACCCTGGGCTGGCCGGATAAAACACCGGAACTGGATACATTTTATCCTACCAATGTTCTGGTTACCGGTTTTGATATTATTTTCTTCTGGGTGGCCAGAATGATTATGATGGGGCTTAAATTTACCGGCGAAGTGCCGTTTAAGGAAGTGTATGTGCATGGCCTGGTACGTGATTCTCATGGTCATAAAATGTCCAAATCTAAAGGTAATGTTCTGGACCCTATTGATTTAATCGACGGTATTGAACTGGAAACACTGGTAGAGAAACGTACCTCCGGCATGATGCAGCCTCAAATGGCTAAAAAAATAGAGAAACAGACCCGCAAGGAATTCAAGGACGGCATTCCCGCTTTCGGTACCGATGCCCTACGCTTTACCTTTGCCATTCAGGCCACTACCGGCCGTGATATCAAGTTTGATATGGGCCGTATTGAGGGCTATCGCAATTTCTGCAACAAACTCTGGAATGCCTCCCGCTATGTACTAATGAATACTGAAGGCCATGACTGCGGCATGGATAATGATGAAATGGAATTCAGCCTGGCAGACAAGTGGATTATTTCCCGCCTGCAGCAAACCGAACAGCAGGTCATTGATTCCCTCAATACCTATCGACTGGACAGAGCCGCACAGGCTATTTATGAATTTACCTGGAACGAGTATTGTGACTGGTATCTGGAACTGTCCAAATCAGTACTCAATAATGATTCCGTCAGTGAAGCGCAGCAGCGCGGCACCCGAAATACCTTAATCAAGGCTCTGGAAAGCCTGCTGCGTCTGGCTCATCCTATTATGCCGTTTATTACTGAAGAGATCTGGCAACGGGTTGCACCACTGGCCGGTATCCAGGGTGATACCATTATGTTACAGCCCTTCCCTAAACCTCAGTCTGCACAGGTTGACCAGGATGCCGTAGATGAAATGAACTGGCTACAGCAATTTGTACTGGGGGTCAGACAAATCCGCAGTGGCTACGATATTAAACCCGGTAAACCGTTAAATATTTTACTGGCCAATGGTTCTGACAGTGACAAAGCTCGACTGCAGCATAATGAAACCATGCTGATCAAACTGGCACGGCTGGAATCCATTACCTGGCTTGATGATGACAATGCCCCTGAATCTGCTACCGCCTTGGTTGGCAAAATGCAGATCTTAGTTCCTATGGCCGGCCTGATTGATATTGACGCCGAACGGGAACGGCTGAATAAGGAAATTGAGTCTAATCAGGGCTTTATCAGCAAGCTGGAGGCCAAACTATCCAATGAAAATTTTGTTTCCAGAGCACCGGAACAGGTCGTGGCTCATGAACGCCAGAAGCTCACAGAAACTCAGAACAAACTCAAAAGTCTGACCGAGCAGCTTGAGAAATTATCTTCTTTGTAACACAATGCCGGCAGATAGTAACGCAGATAGTAAAAACGTCCCCCGGTAAGCCGAATTTCTAAATAACCTGCCGGGCCTCCTGCTACTTTAAGTAGCGGGATTTTAACCCTTCATTCTGTATGCACATAATGATTCAAGGTAACTGACTTATGGTTCTCAATAAATTATTTAAACCCATCTTCAACCCCTTCACTAAAGAAAAATGGCAAAGTAAAAATACTGAAGTGAGAAAAAAGGCCGTTCAGGAACTGCCTGTCAGCGCACAGGAAACCCTGGCTGATATTGCAGCTAATGACAGTGATGAAAATATCCGCGCTATAGCCGCCAATAAACTCAGTGACCTGGATCTGCTGCAGACCATCATTATGAAAGGAACTAACGGTACCGTTAAGGAAGCCGCTCTGACCCGTCTGTTTCAGTTGCTTAGCGGTCTTAAACATCCTATACCGGAATTTCATGTACGGGAAAAAATGATCCGCGGCAGCCGTAATTATACTCTACTGGAATTTGTCGCCGCCAATGCCAATGAAGCCTCTCTCAGAGAAATTGCCATTCCACGGATCAGCCGTGATCCCCTGTTGGGTGATATTGCCCTGACCGATAAAAATTCCAAAATCCGTCAGCTGGCTGCTCAGCAGATTGCCAAACGTTCCACACTTGAACGGGTTGCCAAACAGTCTCGTCGAAAAGACAAGCGGGTTTATAAAATTGTTAAAACCAAGCTCGACAAGATCATTGAAGACGAAGAACGTCCTGTACGTCTGGCCGCTGAAGTAGTTGAAATCTGTGACAAACTGGAAAAACTGAAAAAACGCAATCGCTTATTACAGGAAAAAACCACTTTTGAAAATTTTGTTACCCGCTGGAGTGAAATTCAGAATTTTGCCAGCGAAAAACTGACCAAACGCTACCACGCCATCTGCGAAGACATTATTACCAGTATGGATGAACTGGAACACAGGCAGCAGGAAGAACAAACCGCCCTAGTCAAACTGAATACCCTGCTAAGTGCCTTATCCAGTACCGTAGATGAACTGCTACAGGCCGGTGATAATGGAGAAACCGAAGCAAGACAACAGGAAGACAAACATAAAATCATTACCAACTTGGGTATAGAATGGGATGAAACATTAAAAGTGCTTGAAGATAAACAGCTTATTGAAGAATACAACAAGAAGTTTCAGACCCTGCTGGATCTACTGGATAATCAGACGCACACCGAAGACAATAGCAGTGATACTGAAAAACTGGATAACCTGATCACACAGGCAGAAAACATGCTTCAAAAAGACGGTTATATTCCGGAAAAAACACTGGCGGCTCTGGAAGATAAATTTCAACAACGCATTAAAGACAGTGCGGGAACAGATATCGAAGCCCAGCAGGAACGTTTTAATACTATTATTACACAGCTTAAAGACAAACTGGCAGTGCAACAGGAAAAAGCTGCTCAGTTAATAAAAACCATTGAGCAGAAAAACCAGTCGATTAAGCAGCTTATCAGTGACGGTCATGTTTCTAAAGCCGATAAACAACTGCATGAACTCTTTAAAAACATTGATAACAGCGAGGTACTTTCCAGTGCTGAGAAAAACCGCTATCACCAGATCCTGCATGACATCCGTGCCACACTCGGAGATCTGTCTGCCTGGAAAAACTGGGCCCATGATAAAGAACGGGAAAACCTGATTCAGCGTGCACATCAGGTATTGGAACAGGCCAGAAACAGCACCAACCTGGAAGCGGAATATACTGAAATTACAGCTGAGATCAAGGAGCTTCGCAAACAATGGAAAAATCTGCGCAGCCGAACCCAGGAATCCATGTGGGAACAATTTAATAATACCTGTAATGAAGCTTACAGCTTATGTACACCCTATATTGAACAGCAGGCGGCCCAGCGCAAGACCAATCTTAAAGCCCGTGAACAATTATGTGAACAACTGGAAACCTATATAGACAGCATGGGCTGGCCTATCGGGGAAGATGATCCCGTAGATGAATCCATAGACTGGATCAAGGTTGACAAAATCACCCGTCAGGCCCGTAAGGAATGGTCAGAAATCGGTTTTGTGGAACGTAAAAAACACAAGGCTATAAACCAGCGTTTTGACAAAGATATTGAAGTTATCCGCAATGAACTGAAAAAAGTCTGGCATATTAATCAGCAGCAGTTTAATGACCTGATCCATAAGGTGCAGCAATTACATGAACTCATGGATGATGATTTAAATACCGCCATTAATAAAGCCAAGCAATACCAGCAGGACTGGAAAGAGATTGGCCCGGTATCCCCTTATCAGCGCAATAAATTATGGAAAAAATTCCGGGCTGCCTGTGATGTAATATTTAATAAACGCAAACAGCAGATTGAACAGAAACAGTCTCATAATACCGAGCGGTTAAGAGAAAAAGAAGCCATCTGTGAAAACCTGGAAGCACTTAATCAACAGCCTTTAAAACGCAAGGATCTTGAACAGGCCTTTAAGGACATTGAAAACCTCTGGCAGGAACTGGCTCCTGAAGCCAAGGCCATCAGCAATGAAATCAATGCCCGATACAAAAAAGCTAAAGAAACCTTTAATAAAAAACTGAACGACCTGAAAGCTCAGGAACAAGCACAGGAAATTGAACTGCTTAAACAGAAAGCCAATCTGTGCAGCCAGTTAGAAGCCATTGAATCCTCAGATCAGTCTGCTATAAAGGATATAGAACAACAATGGCAGGCCCTGGATGCTCTCCCCGCATCTTTAGAACAGGCCATACAGAACCGCTATCAGAGCGCCCTGGATCATATTAAACAGGATCATAAAGAACTGATCGAAAATGAACAACAAAAAAAACAGCAATTTTGCCTGAAGTATGAAATTCTTACCGGTCATCCCTCACCAGAGGATCAGCAGCAGGCCAGAATGGCAATACAGGTTGAACTGCTTAACTCCAACCTCGGCCATCACAGTGAGACCACCGAAAACAGCATTACACCTTACCAACTTCAGCAACAATGGTATGTTATGAGTAATTACAGCCAGAATAAGGCACTACAGGATCGTTTTGAAGCATTACTGAACTGATATTTACCTGTTTGACTACAAACCACAAGGAATACTATTGAAAAAAATTATCGGGATTATTCTCATACTAAGTATCAGTATTTTTATGCTGTTACGTGTCACTCAAATTGAAAAAATCAATCCCGATATCGGTAAAAGTATTATTGATAATCATGTCCATATTGCCGGCCTAGGCTATGGTAACAGCGGCTGTTTTATTAATAAAGGTATGCGTAATAATTATCGTTTTCCCTTTTACCTCTGAGCTATGGATGTCAGCAAGGATGAATTAAAACAATACGGTGATCAGATCCTGGTACAGAAAGTCAGTACCAAAATTGCCGATTCCAGAACGGTTAAACAGGCCGTTATTCTGGCAATGGATGGCTATGTTGATGATCAGGGAGAACACAAAGGCCGGCTCAATCGTCAGGAAACCCAGATTTTTGTGCCTAATGATTATGTCGCTAAAGAAACCGCCAAATACAACAATCTACTGTTTGGCGTCAGTATCAACCCCAATCGAAAAGATGCTTTGCAGCGCTTATAGAAAGCCAGTGAACAGGGAGCGGTCTTAGTTAAATGGATCCCGTCGATTATGAATATCGACCCATCCAACCCCGATTATATTCCTTTTTATCGCCTGATGGCTAAACTCAATATTCCGTTGTTAACGCATACCGGAATGGAAAAATCCTTTGCCAATGCTAAAGACGAACTGGCTGATCCTATGCGCCTGAAACTTCCGCTAGAGTTGGGTGTTACAGTCATTGCCGCCCATATTGCCACTACCGGTGAGAGTGAAGTTCAGGATAATTTTCAGCGCATTTTACCCATGATAAAAAAAACCCTAATCTGTATATTGATATTTCCAGTCTGACTCAGGCCAATAAACTGAACTATCTTTCTGAAGCACTTAAAGACAAGGCAATTACGGCCAAAATGATTTATGGTTCAGACTGGCCACTGACCTTTTTTCCACTTACATCCCTTGGTATCATATTAACCATATCAGCCTAGCTGATGCTTGGGAGGATGGTACCATAAAAAATCAGTGGGACAGAGATGTTGCTTTAAAAACAGCCTTTAAAGTACCCGATGAGGTATTTATGAGAACTCAAAAGGTATTAAATATACCTTAAAAATCCCCTTCTGCACCACGCTTCATTATATCCAGAATAATTTCCTTAACCTTTACGGCTTCAGCTTTCAGTTCCGCCGGCAGAGGTTTACCACCATGGATCATCAGATCCATATTCAGGGTATAGAGCCAGAGTTTACCGGTATGGTCTTCTATTAAAGTAATACGACAGGGTAAATAAGCGGAAAAGGCATCGTTATAATCCAGCATCTGGGCCGCGGTAAGCGAATTGCAAAACAGGAATATCTTAACAAACCGATAAGGCTTGCCCAATTTGGCGGTAATATCCTTTGATAAGGGCAGTTCACCCACATTAGCAATATTATGCTCATTGGCCACAAACTTCATGGTTTCTTCTACTTCTTCAGCAGTCAGACCTTCCTGAACAGGGACTTTCCAGATAGATGCACTGGCGGCATCCTTAGTTTCAATAATGGTTTTAACCATATCGGTATAGGTTTTCTCTGCACCGGGATCAAGCTCACTAAAGGTATTCTTTAACCCCAGCAATGGCAATAACGCTGACAAGACCAATAAAGGCCAGTATATTTTTAAACAAGGCTGTTCTCCAAAAAAATTAATACAAAATGCAGAAGTCGTCAGAAATTCGTCCTGAGGATATTATCAAACTGGAAAAATCCAGGATATAGGTTTTTTTATTAATAATTATTCATAGGTATGATCTTTAGGAGTTGAAATGAAGCCAATTTGATGATCAAATAGTTGTTATTCAGGCAATTATTTATCAACAAAAAGGCTTCAAATGAAAACTACCACATTATCAAAAAAACTAAAAGTCGTATTGAGTGAAAAGAAACTTAATAAACCGGGCAAAAGCATAGGTTTTTCCCAACGATTAAGACAGATAACCCCTTTTCAGCTTATAGTGAGT
>JANELJ010000392.1 GCA_024511395.1 Gammaproteobacteria bacterium
GTCTTTAAGCAGAACCGTTGCCTGTTCTTCTGTAGCAGGTTTGGAGGTCTTTTTGTTTTTGGTTTTTTCTGCTGGAACTTCAACGCTATTAATGGCTATGACCAGAGCCGGCTGCAGATGACCTACCGGCATGAATTTGTCCAGAAATTTAATGGTTTCCAGTATCGGTGTATTTTCTTCAGGCAGGTTAATATGCTCTTCTACGCCTTTATAACCGTGTCGGTGCTCGTAGCTCATCAGGGCACTGCGCAGGGCTGCATTGGCGGCTGTCTGCATGGTACTGGAAATGCTGGTAAAGACATTATAACCCGTAGTGTAGGCTTTATCTCCATAAAGTTTAATCATGTGTAAACGAGCCATTTCTGCTATATAAGGTGCTTCCACTTCAATATTGGCTTTATGAATTTCAGCAATATCTTTAGTATTTACCGCGGTTTGATATTGTTCCTCAGTAATAAAGTTAAGCTGATGCATCCGATCCAGTACATAATTACGGCGTATGGTGGCTCGTTCTGGATTGGTGACAGGGTTATATCTGGATGGTGCTTTAGGCAGTCCGGCAATCATGGCAAACTGTTCTAGGGATAATTCCTGCAGAGGCTTGCCGTAATAGGTTTTAGCTGCTGCTGCAACACCATAAGAATGATGACCCAGATATATTTTGTTCATATACAGGGCCATAATATCTTCTTTACTCAGGAGTTTTTCAATTTTAAGGGACAGAAAAATTTCATTAAGTTTACGGATATAGGTTTTATCCCGGCTCAGAAAAAAGTTTCGTGCGACCTGCATGGTTATGGTACTGCCGCCCTGACCTTTCTGACCGGTTTTTATCAGGTGTACCATGGCTCGCAGAATACCCTTGTAATCCACGCCGGGGTGTTTAAAAAAGTTTTCATCTTCTGCCGCTATAACAGCCTGTACCAGTTGTTTCGGTATGTCTTGGTATTCCACTGGTTCTCGTTTCATTTCGCCAAATTCTGCAATTAGCTTTTTATCAGCGGAATAAACTCGTAAAGGTACCTGTAATTTAACGTCTTTTAATACCTCAATATCCGGTAATGTGGGCTCCAGGTAAAAATATATCGATGTGATGGTGATCACAGAAATTATGGCAGTTGTCAGAAAAAGTGTGAGGAGAGTCAGAAAAAGTTGGTATAAGCGGCGCATAATTGCTCAGGTTGGTGTTAAAATAGTTGTCTAATTTGCTTGATTATAAAGCTTTTTTTGTGACACCACACCCGTTTTAAGAAAAAAAATTATTCACTTAACTTGATTATGATATCTAATGTACTATCATATGATTCGCTTCTAACGGTAATCCCCCCATTTATAAAGCAATCCATAAATAGAGGTTTTGCATAAGTCTTATCCACATATCCATAAGTCTGCCTGTTGGTGAGACCTTCAGGTTTATCTCACTGACAGGCTTGGCCTGTGGGTATGTGGATAAGACGGTTTAAATTGTTTTCTAACAGGCTAAAACCACTTTTTGGCTTGTGTAGCCCACCCTGAATAAAGCATATAGTGTTGATTTATAAAGAAATATTGCTTGATTATGGGTGTTAAATTTGCAGGTTTTTGGTAAAATAAGCCTTATTACCTTGCAAATTTCCAGACCAAAATGAAGCCAAAGAAACAGCCAAAAATA
>JANELJ010000169.1 GCA_024511395.1 Gammaproteobacteria bacterium
TTGTTATTGGTGCTCAAAGTTGTCCGGGCAATCCTTATGATGGACACACTCTACTGCCACAACTGGAACAGATAAAACAGTTTACAGCCGTACAACCGGAACAGTGCTTTGTTGATCGGGGCTATCGTGGACATGAGGTAAAAGACACTAAAGTTTTTATCTCAGGTCAGAAGCGAGGTGTTACCCGAAGTATTAAAAAGGCATTAAAACGGCGCAGTGCGATTGAGCCTGAAATTGGTCATATGAAAAATGATGGCCGTTTAGACCGCTGCTACCTCAAAGGTGCAGTCGGTGATGCCATTAATGTGGTTATGGTAGCCGCTGGACATAACTTAAGAAAGATCCTCAATAAGCTCCGGCTTTTATGGCTCAAAATTATTTCCGGTTTGATGGGGTCTTTTATCAAACCGGGGCAATCAGCTGCTTTAAACCTGGCTTGATGTCAGGCTTAAAACGGTATTATTCAGGTTGAACTATTTAAAAAACCAGGCTCATCATTACCATCATAACAATCAGGAATAATATGGTCATGATGCCGCCGGCTCTCATAAAGTCAGGTACACGATAACCTGCAGGGCCCATGATCAGGGCATTAACCTGGTGAGTAGGGATGAGGAATGAATTGGAGGTTGCAATGGCCACTGTCAGAGCAAATACAGCAGGATCGGCCCCTTCTACACCCATGGCAATATTTACCGCCAAAGGCACCAGTAATACAGTTGCACCGACATTGGACATAACCAGGGTAAAGAAAGTTGCCAGAACAGCAATAGAAGCCTGAATGATCCAGACCGGCATGTCACCCACCACTTTCAGTGTCTGTTCTGCAATCCAGCCGGCAGTACCGGACATTTCCACAGCCAGCCCCAGGGGGATCAGACTGGCCAGCAGGAAGACCGTCTTCCAGGATACAGCCTCATAGGCTTCATCAATTTTTAACACACCGGACAGAACCATACCAATGGCACCGGTTAACAGGGCAATAGACAGTTTTAAATCAGTAAACAGAACCATGGACAGGGCAATAGTAAAAAACAGGGCTGCCCAGCCAACTTTATGGGGACGGGTTTCTTCATGCGGATACTCAGTCGTCACCACAACAAAGTTCTTGTCCTTGGCAATACGATCCAGGTTAGTCCACAGAGTATGTACGACCAGGGTATCACCAGCCTGAAACGGTAGGTCCCGAATACCTTCACCAGCGCCCATGGTTTCACCTTCACGGTGCATAGCAACCATGGCCAGGCCATACGTCTTTCTTAACCAGACATCGCGGGCTGATTTACCAATAAGCTGGGAACCTGGTGGAATAACCACTTCAGCAACACCGGAATGGGCAGAAGAAAGACTGTCGGCAAAGTACTCCAGATCATCCTTAACTTCCAGATCATAATCCCTGGCAAAATCCTGGATGTATTTTTCAGAACCCAGAACCCCTAAAACGGTATTCGCTTCAATAGTATAGTCACGAGCCACGCCATTAGGTCCAATAGCCACATCCTTGGTATTGCCCTTAATGGCGGCAATAATACGGATGTGCTCTTTCTGTTCGATATCATTCAATATATGGCCAATCAACGGACTGCCCAGTGGCACCACAACTTCAAACATGGCATAGTCAATACCGTAAATATTCTGAAAATATTCCATGGTATTGGTGGCTTTACTGGCATCAGCCTTCTCGCTCACTTTAGGCAGCACAAAATGCCCGGCAAGAACAAAGTAGATAATACCGGAAAATACCAGAGCCAGACCAACCGGAGTAACTGAAAACAGTCCCCAGGTATGCATCTTCTGATCGGCAGGTAATCCGTGATTGGAAGTTAAGATCAGGTCATTTAATAAAATCAGCGGTGACGAACCAACCATGGTGACCGTACCACCCAGAATAGCACAGAAGCCCATGGGCATTAATAAACGGGACATGGGCACACCGGAACGGGCAGAAATTCTACTGACCACAGGAATAAACAGGGCTGCGGCACCCACGTTCTGCATAAAAGACGAAATAATACCCACGGTACTGGAAACAATTGGGATAATACGTGTTTCCGAGGTACCGCCAGCATTTAGAATAAAGGCAGCAACTTTGGACATAATACCGGTTTTATCCAGACCGGCACCAATAATCATAATTGCAATAATAGACATAACCGCGTTACTGGAGAAACCTTTAAAAATCATGTCAGAGGAAACCAGACCTTTTTCCAGCCCCATTATCGGTGCAAAAAGTGTCGACAGTCCCAGTAACACCATAATGCAGATAGCGGTCACATCAACATCCACAACCTCAAATGCAAACATGTAAATGGTCAGAACCAGCAGGCCCATAACCCAAGCCATTTCTACTGATGGAACAATAGAGGCCATAAACAACGCGAGCCCGAGAAATATAATCCCGGCAATTATTTTCTTTTTTTCTGCCATAATCCCGTTTTTCATTAAATTTTCTTCTCCTCAAGAACCCGTTCTGCAGCCGTTTTTCTTATTACCTAATTTTTACAACTGGGTAGTGGTGCATTAACCGGCAAGAATGATTATTTTCCCAAAATTTTTAAAAAGAACATCATGATAAACCAACTTGAGCAACCATTTCAAGTTGCAACACCCCATAGAATACAATGTTATTGATTAATGTCGTCTATAAAATCAAAAACTTCCCGTTTCCAGCATCACCAGGGTGCAGTCATATTCATAACTTATACCGACATCCTGTAAAGCCTGTTCCAGTAATTCTGATTCCGTTCCGGGATTAAAGATCACTCTGCCCGGCTTTAGTTTCACAATATCCTTAATGATGCCCTAGCTGCGTTGAGCACCAATATAGAGGCTAAGGGTATCAACAGATTCAGTTATTTCCGCAAGCGAATTATTGACCTTAATACCTTCAATTTCAGTCATTTTCAGGTGAACGGGAATAATACGATGGCCATGCTGTTTGAGTAACTGCTGGACTTTAAAGGTATAGCGATGGGGTTTATTACTGGCACCAAGAATAAGCACCGTCTGTATATTTGAAGTTTTGCCCATAAATAGCTCCTGAACCTTCTTATGACCTGATAAAATGAATTATTATGACATATATTTTTGTACTTGCGATTTTTCTGTTGCTGATGTTTCTCCCCCAATGGTGGGTTAAATATATTATGCAGAAATACAACCGGTCCATTAATGCCCTGCCCGGCACCGGCGGTGAACTGGCACAGCACCTGATTGACCAGTATCAGTTGCCGGTCAGCCTGGAAACCACTGAACAGGGCGATCATTACGATCCTCAAACCAAAACCGTCCGACTCAGTCCGCAGTATTTTAATGGTAAATCACTGACCGCCATTGCAATTGCAGCCCATGAAGTGGGCCATGCCATTCAGGATCACAAACAGGATCAATTACTGAAGCTCCGAGGCGTTATGGTAAAAAACGCCCAGCGTTTTGAAAAACTGGGCAGCGGCATTATTATGACAGCCCCGCTTTTAGGTGCCCTGACTCACTCTCCAGCTCTGGGCTTTGTTATTGCTCTTATCGGTCTGTTAACTATGGGCTCTATTGTTTTAGTCCACCTTATCAGTCTGCCGGTAGAATTTGATGCCAGTTTTAATAAAGCCCTGCCGGTACTTGAAGCTGGCCGTTATATTACCAAACGTGACCTGATCCCTGTACGCCAGGTATTATTAGCCGCCGCTCTCACCTATGTAGCGGCAGCACTGGCCAGCTTACTCAATGTCGGCCGCTGGCTGACTATCTTATTACAACGATGATGCCGTTAATGACAATAATATCGATAAAAACAAATTGAATTTTTTTATTGAAATTCTGTCTTAAAAACAAATATAGAAGTACAAACTCTATTTATTTTATTAAGCTTAAATAAGGAGTCAGTTTATGAAAAAACAAATCATAACCGGCCTTATTCTATCACTGGGCATTATTTCCAGTCAGACCGCTTTCAGTGATATTAAGGCAGCCGACCAGCAAAACCCTGTTACACAATCACAAGCATTATCTGTACAGACACAGAACAGTTCATCCTGGCTGGGTGTCTGGATAGAAGATATTCCCATGAGCCTGGCCAGACATATTGCCCCTTTATTAAAAGATAATCAGGGGGTTATTATCCGCAAAGTATCACCTGATTCACCGGCTCAGGCTGCAGGCCTGCAGGAGTACGATGTAATTACTGAATTTAATGATCAGGATATCTATTCACAGAAACAGTTGACGGCTCTGGTTAAAGGCACAGCGCCTGATACAAAAGTTAAACTGGATATTATTCACCAAGGCAAACCCGTCAGCAAGGAAGTAATATTAAAGGCGGCGCCTGCACAACAGCGTGCATATCATGGCCTGCAAAAACATCCCTGGCCGCCATTAGGGCAACACCCAATGTCCCGGCAACAGTTTAGACAACCCGGTTCAATGGGCTTGCTGCCACCCCCTTCCTGGTTAAATGATCCATTTTTCCAGCAGGGTTTTAATCAGCCTTTACCACAAAATGCACCTATGAACCGGAGTATGCCTCCAGCTCCGGCTAATCAGTCCACAAGCTGGCCAGAATCTCATTTTGAATCCATTGAAATAGAATCGACCGGTAATGATAAAATCCGTGCTGCTGTAAAATATGAAGATGGTGATGGCAACAGGAAAGAGTTTGTCTTTGAAGGGAATCAGGACGAAATCCACAAACAGATCATGGACCAGAAAGAAATGGATGACACTAAAAAACAACGTCTGCTACAGGCTCTGGATATGAGCAGTACACCACCTCAGTTCCCAGAGATCCCTGTACCTGACTGGTTCAACCAGCCACCACCATGGTTCCATAATATGCGTTAAAATCCCTCCCGCCCCATGTGGGAACCGTATATTGCTCATATCATTGCCAATGTTTACTATTCTGTAACTTTTATCTAGCCCACCCTGAACAAAACATAGCACATTGATTTATAAGGAAATATTGGCGAATTATGGGTGTTAAATTTGCAGGTTTTTGGTAAAATAAACCTTATTACCTTGCAAATTTCCAGACCAGAATGAAGCCAAAGAAACAGCCAAAAATACCTCAGGAAGACCTGTTCAGGATGCGCCTTGAAAACATGCTGGACATAAACCATGAGTTGATTAAGTTATCAAAACACATAGACCGGGAAAGTCCTGATAAAGA
>JANELJ010000393.1 GCA_024511395.1 Gammaproteobacteria bacterium
TGCCGAATAACCAGCCTTTATAAAAACCCTGACGAGTTGTTTGGGTGTTGAGTAATTCCCATAAAAACAGCGCCAGTGGAAAAAATATCAGATAGGAAAAAACCGGGTGAATGGTATTAAACGGTGCAAAGGATAAGGGTATCAAAGCTCCGCAGATTAAGGACAATAGTCCGGACCAGGGACCATTAATTTTTTTTAATAGCCCCGGTAGTAAATACTCCAGCAGACTGGCGGGATTATTGTTAACAGACGCCTGTTTTTTTGAATCCACCATTTAATCTGCAGGGCTATTACTGGTTCTATTTGCTGTATCTGCGTTCTGTCCACGGCTGTTATTCTGCTTTTGTTTACGAATGATCCGCAAACTGTGAATACGCCGGTCATCCGCACGAATCACCTTAAGCAGGAAATCATCAATTTCAATTTCTTCACCGCGGGAAGGCATATAACCAAAAGCATTCATTACGATACCGCCAATAGTATCAAATTTATCAGACTTAAATGAGGATTTAAAAAAGCGGTTAAATTCATCCAGCTCGGTTAAAGCCTGTACAGTATAGACCCCTTTACCATGAGCAGTAATGGTACTGTCTTCTTCAATATCGTGTTCGTCTTCAATTTCACCGACAATTTCTTCCAGTACATCTTCAATGGTCACCAGTCCGGCGACACCGCCGTACTCATCAACCACCACGGCCATGTGATTACGATTGGAACGAAAATCCCGCAGCAGAACATTAAGACGTTTGCTTTCAGGGATAAAAACTGCAGGGCGCATGTATTCGCGTAGATCCAGTGCCGCATGATCTTCTCTGGCAAAGAAATTAAGCATATCCTTGGCCAGGATAATCCCCTCGATATTATCGCGGGTTTCACCAATCACGGGAAAACGGGAGTGGGCTGACTCAATAATACAGGAAAGAATCTCTTCGGCATCAGCGTTACGCTCAATAACGGTCATCTGGGAACGGGGTACCATCACCTCCCGCACTTGCATATCCGTTACTTCCATAACCCCTTCAATCATGGACAGTGTTTCACTGCTGATAACACCACGGTGCTGGGCCGAACGCAGTATTTCTATCAGTTCAGATTTTTCGGTTATATCACCCACCAGCGCCTGGCCGATGCGTTTTAGCAGCCCCCGGCTTCCGCCAGTTAAAGCGGAAGCCGGGTTGGATCGATCGTCGTTCATTTAGTTAACCAGGTTGAATCGGACTGGTAATTTTACAATAGCCATAGATAACTTGCAAAATAGCGAATAATGGAAAAAAGTTTTATTCAGAAGAAAAATAAATATCCCCATACCAAGCAGACGTTGACCGGCCTGAGTCATCAGTATCTGTCATAACAGCTACAACATCTATCTCATTAATATCTTCACCAAAAATCTTTTTTAAATCCTGCTTTACATTGCGCTTTTCACTGACCCATTGACCAGCCGAACTATACTTACCCTGCACTGCCAGCATCTTTGCCTGTGAGGTATAGGCATTATCCCATTGAGATAAGCGTACCTAGTTAACCTGAGATCTGGATAAGAACCCAGTCATTTACCTAAATACAGAGAGTTTTCATATCACTCTCATCTATTCTGATTGTCGGCTTGTCTTTTTTATGACAATAGGCAATCAGAGAAC
>JANELJ010000025.1 GCA_024511395.1 Gammaproteobacteria bacterium
ATGTTGCAGTTTACATGAGGTATTACAACCTGGAAAGACTGCATTCAGCAAATGGTGATCAGTCACCAATTAACTATGAAAATTCTCTAAAAAAAGTATCCGGTTGGACTTGACCAGTACAATCCAGTCGGCTTCCAAAAAATGGACAATGCCCATCAGAAATTGGAAAGCAGCAATGAATCGATTTATAATCGAGTTTGAGGAGCAGTTGGCTTCTTATATTTAAATAAGAGCGGATACACAGTTTAATTTACACTGTCTTAATAGCAGAAAAGATGATAAAAAAGAACTGCTGATTTTTATCACGCCTAAAATTATGAATGAAAATCTGACTGTCAGATAGATATTTCATATCTACTTATTTGCAAACAGGCTGGCTTATCTGTAGATAAGCCAGCCTGTTTGCGTTTCTATTCTTATAAAATTTATAAACTCCCGTTAATGACTTGAAAAACCACCTGTGTTTTGTCATATTAGTTCAAACTTTTAGCCGTTATTTGGGATACTCGTCTATATGGGCATCAGCCTGAATCAGAATATTATTTTAATTGGTCCAATGGGGGCCGGTAAAACTACCATAGGCCGTCAAATTGCTCGTGTATTTAATTTTGATTTTTATGACAGTGATAGGGAAATCGAACAGCGAACAGGGGCTTCTATTCCCTTGATTTTTGAACTGGAAGGTGAAGAGGGTTTTCGTAAGCGTGAACAGGATATTATTACGGAACTGACCAGTAAAAAGAAAATAGTACTGGCTACCGGTGGTGGTGCCGTTTTAAGAGAGGCCAATCAAAAAGCCCTTAAAGCCTCAGGGACAGTGGTGTATCTATGTGCCAGTCTGGACGATCTGCTTGAGCGAACCTCTAAAGATAAAAACCGCCCCTTGCTGCAGACCGCTAACCCGCGTGAAAAATTACAAAACATAATAACCGAACGTGATCCCATTTATCGACAATTAGCTGATATAATACTTGAAACCAATAAAATGACGGTTCATACCGCCGTTAAACGCTTAGAGGAGTTAATTAGCGCTGAGCGTTGAGCGTTGAGCGCTGAGATTTATTTATTATCTGAACGCTGAATGCTGAACGCTGAACGCTCTGTTTTTTATGATTACATTAAATGTTGATTTAGGTGAACGCAGTTATCCTATTTTTATCGGGCAGGAGATTCTCGGTGATCCTGCTCTGTTATCACTCTATATAGCGGGTAAGCAGGTTGTTGTTGTTACCAATGAAACAATAGCACCTTTGTATCTGGAAAAAACACTTAGTGGTCTGACAGACTATCAGTGTGAAACGGTTATTCTGCCTGACGGTGAAGTTTATAAAACCTGGGAAGGCATTATGCCTGTTATTGACCGGCTTATGGAAAAGCAGTTTGATCGCCGGGTCACCCTTATTACCCTTGGCGGTGGTGTTATTGGTGATATGACTGGGTTTGCTGCGGCTATTTATCGACGTGGTGTAAATTTTATCCAGATCCCAACAACCCTACTAGCCCAGGTAGATTCTTCCGTAGGCGGTAAAACCGGTGTAAACCATCCTCTGGGCAAGAATATGATAGGCGCTTTTCACCAGCCCCAGTGCGTTATTGCCGATACCAATACCCTGAACACCCTGGACGAACGTCAACTCAGCGCCGGACTGGCAGAAGTGATTAAATATGCCCTCATCAACAGTCGCGAGTTTTTTACCTGGTTGTCTGACAATATATCACGACTGGTACAGAGAGAGTCGGAAGCGCTGGCCTATGCCATTGAATTTTCCTGTCAGGACAAGGCTGATATTGTCACTGCCGATGAAAAAGAAGCCGGGCAAAGGGCCTTATTAAACCTTGGCCATACCTTTGGCCATGCCATAGAAACGGCACTGGGATACGGCAACTGTTTACATGGGGAAGCGGTAGCCATTGGTATGGTTATGGCCGCTGATTTATCCGTCAGGCACGGCTGGATAACTAATGAAGTACAGCAGCAAATCAGTACACTAATTAAACAGGCTAATCTTCCAGTGACTATTCCAAGAGATACCGATGCTCGTATTACTGCTGAGCAGTTTCTCAGCCTGATGGCCGGTGACAAAAAAGTACTGGACGGACAATTACACCTGGTATTAATAAAAGAACTGGGACAAAGCTTTATCACAGCCGATTTTGACATAGACAAGCTAAACGAAACAATAAAAGCTTTTGCTACAGCCTGAAAAAATACCATAATAATTGAACGCTGAACGCTGAACGCTGAACGCTGAACGCTGAACGCTGAACGCTGAACGCTGAACGCTGAACGCTGAACGCTGAACGCTGAACGCTTTTAACCCTACATGGAGTTAACCTGTGCCGCACCTAGATAACCTTGGTCTGAAAGACAATCCTTTTAAAAAAAATAATGATTATCGTTATTATTATGCCGATCAAAATCGGGCTCAGATCATGGAAGCTACCGAACACCAGATAGAGTTTTCCAGTAATGTACAGGTTATTATCGGTGCCCAGGGTATGGGTAAGTCACACTTACTAAATACTCTGGCACACCGCCTGGATAATAACTGGCGTATTGCCACAATTCAGGTTAATGAACAGGTAGACACTTTATCCTTAATCCATGAGATTCTGGAAGTCTTTGGCGGGAAGATAAAATCAGGTGAAGAGCTGCTTGAAGCCCTGGAAAATCAGTTAAGTGATATCCTGCAACTGGGTTTTAAACCGGTGCTGTTTCTGGATAATGCCCACCATCTTTCTGTTGATTCCATACGTTTTCTACTACAGCTCTCCCAGCAACAACAGGATGATAAACATTATATTAAAATTGTCCTGTTTGCCGGTACGGAAATCACAGAGAGCCTGCAGTCATCTGAGTTCAGACCTTTTCGGGATGCTATTCATATTGCTCACCTGGAAGCACTGGATAAAGAAGGGGTTTCAGGTTATTTGAGACATAAACTGGCTATTGTCGGTTTTGATAGGGAATCGCCTTTTACACCCCGTATTATTGATAGTATTTTTAAAGATTCTCAGGGAATACCGGAAAAAGTTGATTTTTATGCTAATAAATTTCTGGCCTCCAGCGGCAAGGCGGCAGACTACATTACCGAGGATAAATCAGGTACAACAGAGTCCGTGGCAGTACAGGATGAGGCATTATGGCAGGAAGCTGATATACAGGATGATCGTATTGAGCAGGCCGAACAACAGCTAAATCGCCTGACTGAAAAATTTGATGAAATCGAGAAACTGACAGAACCGGCTTCCCATAACGGGGATTTTAATGAAAGTAAAGAGGACAGCTATAATTCTGAGGTGCCTGATTTTTTAAGCTCCATTGAAGAAAATGAACCGCCTCAACCAGCTTCTGTTTTATCCCGCATGATGATCCCCGGTGCTGTTGTTGCTATTGTCGTAGTGGCGGTAGTTGTCATTTTTAGCGTTTTTAATCATTCGTCAGATTCGACACAAAGTAAGCAGTTGACTGAAGCAGAACAAATAGAATTACTTCCCCTGGAACTACCGGTACAAAATGATAATTCGGTAGTCAATAATACCGAGGAACAGAACGCTTCATCCACACAGTTTGATGCCGATTCAGTTAAAAATAAGGAAACGAAAAAGGAATTAAATGCACCAGTTCCCATGCAGGAAAAAACTATTGCACAGGAAGTTAACCAGCTTCCGGAATTGTCTGAACCAGTAGATACCTCTAAACCGCTTCTGGTTGAAAAACCAGAGCAGAAGAAAGTGCAACAGAAGGCAGAAACCGCTGCTAGTAAATCCTTATCAGATCAGACTGCAGCCCAGAATTCGAATAATGCTATGCAGGTCGAACCTTCATCGGTTGCAGGCATTCCAGAACTTAAATCTGTAGAACCAGAACCGGTTATTGGCTCCAATAAGCGCCAGACTATTACTATTCTCGGCCGTAAGCTTCAGCCGAACAGCCGACTCATTGTCTCTTGGGGAGAAAACAGCAAGACTTTTTCAGCGAATCTGACACCGGATCAATGGCATTATATTAATAGCAATAAAGTAAAACTGCAGTTGACTACCGGTATAGAAACGCAGACCTGGCAGGTAATTGCAGAAAACCCTGGAGGGCAGCGCTCCAGTGAGCTTGTTTTTGATGTAGTTAAACCTTTTATTGCTAGTATGGCAATAAAAGCCATTGCACCTGAGCCTGTTGTAGGCAGTAATAAACGTCAGGTTATTACAATTAAAGGACAGGGGTTTACGCCAAAGACAGTCATAGAATTAAAATGGGATAAAAATAATAAACATTTTTCATCCAGTTTATTGCCTGAGCAGTTTAAATATATCAGTAGCAATGAAGTTCGTCTGTATATTACAACAGGTACCCAGGAAAGAAAGTGGAAAGTAACGGCAAAAGAGCCTCAAAGCGGGGCAACAAGCCATTTTTCATTTACAGTAAGAAATCAGCTTAAAGAAAAGCAGAAAACTAAAATCGCCAGCACACCGGTTTCCTCTCAAATTAAACAGGAGTCGTGGATTAGCCAGCAGCCGGACAGTGCTTATACTGTTCAGTTATTCAGCTCCTACGAACAGCAGGCGATTGAACGATTTGTTCAGAAATATGCTTTGCAGGGTAATATTGCCCGTTTTGTCAGTCAAAGGGATGGAAAAACCTGGTTTAGCCTGATTTACGGTTCATTTGCAACAAAACCGGCGGCAGAAAAGGCAGTTTCAGGATTAAATCCGCAATTGCGTAAAACCAAGCCCTGGATAAGAACATTTGCCAGTATTAAATTGCAATTAGCGGAAAATAAAAAGACCGCTGCTACAGTAAATTCCAAAATCACTAAAGCCAGACCTGATTCAGTGCCAGTAAATAGTTCTGGCTCTGTCTCTAAAGCTGTTTCTAAAACAAAAGACGAAGCTTGGATATGGACTCAGAGTCCGGACGATTATACCCTGCAGCTGGTTGCCTTAAGCAATGAAAGCAGTATTAAAGCCTATATCTCCAGATATCATCGGGCTGATCAGGCTGTGTATTTTAAATACATAAAAAACGGTAAGCCCTTATATATTCTTATTTACGGAAGCTATGTGAAGAAGTCTTCAGCAGAACAGGCTGCACAGCAACTGAAAGGCAAAATTTCCGGCAGTAAACCCTGGATCAGACGTTTTTCTGATATCCACAATATGATGACAGTTCAATAAGCGTATAAGTAACGATGGCACTCTGTTACTTATACCAGCCATGATACCCTCTTCTCGGCATTTCCATATCTAGACCAAATCCTTATGACAGGGTATAATGTCTGGCTCTTTCGACCCTGTACGGCTGAAATAAACCTTCTTTTTGTCTGGTTAAAGGCTGTTTACCCGGCTAAAGGCTTTTTTTCTGGTAAATGCCTAGAAGAAGAATACGACTCGAAAAGCGGGTTGAGGCGTTTTAATATTCACAATTTCTATCAATTGAGGCCTGTAATGCCAATATTTGAAACACAACATCACACACACGTTCAGCATAATGCTCCGAAAGTGCTGCAAGATACTCTCTATCAATCTTCATTTGAAAAAGATAATTGCGGTTTTGGTCTGATTGCCCATATGGATGGTGCTAACAGCCACTGGCTGGTGGATACGGCCATTAAGGCGCTGGCGCGTTTAACCCATCGTGGTGCGATTTCTGCCGATGGTAAAACAGGTGATGGTTGTGGTTTGTTATTACAGAAGCCTGATGCACTGATGCGTGCTGTGGCCCAGGAACAGGGCTTTGAACTGGCGGAAAACTATGCCGTGGGCGTGGTTTTTCTAAGTCAGGATAAAGCGGCAGCGGAAACGGCCAGAACTCAGTTGAACAAAGAACTGGAGGCAGAAGGCCTGCAGGTGGCCGGCTGGCGTGTAGTACCAGTGGATGAAAGTGCCTGTGGTGATGAAGCGCTTAAATCACTGCCTCAAATCGAACACATTTTTATTAATCCAGCCGAAGGCATGGATCCAGCAACCTTTGACCGGCACCTGTACATTGCACGTCGCCGTACGGAAAAAGCCATTCAGGACAATGACGAGGTGTTTTATATTCCGTCCATGAGTTCCCTAGTGGTTTCCTATAAAGGTCTGGTTATGCCGGAATTTCTGCCGGTTTTTTATAAAGACTTAAACGATGAGCGCGTGGCAACCGGCATGTGTGTATTTCACCAGCGGTTTTCTACCAATACCTGGCCTCAATGGCGTCTGGCTCAGCCGTTCCGCTACCTGGCCCATAATGGTGAAATTAATACCGTACAGGGTAATCGTAACTGGTCAGTGGCTCGCGGTCATAAATTTGAAACGCCCTTAATTCCGAATATGGAAGATATTCGTCCGCTGGTTTCCATGAGTGGTTCTGACTCCAATAGTATGGATAATATGCTGGAAGCACTGCTGGCCGGCGGTATGGATATTTTCCGTGCCATGCGCCTGTTAATTCCGCCCGCATGGCAGAATGTGGATAATCTGGATGCCGATCTGAAAGCCTTTTATGAATACAACTCCATGCATATGGAAGCTTGGGATGGGCCGGCCGGTGTGGTTATGACTGACGGCCGTTATGCGGCCTGTACTCTGGACAGAAACGGTCTGCGTCCGGCCCGTTATGTGATTACTAATAATCCTCATGGCCAGGACGGTCTTAAGGATGTTACTTATTCCGGCTGCGTCATTACCTTGGCATCTGAAACTGGCGTCTATGATTATGCAGAAACCGATGTAGTAGCCAAGGGGCGGCTTAAGCCTGGCCAGATGCTGGCGGCTGACACCCACACTGGTGAGCTGATGCTGCCCGATGATGTGGACGAACATCTTAAAAACCGCCAGCCATATAAAGAGTGGTTAAATAAGGGCATCAAGTACCTTAAATCAGAACTGATTGAGCCCTCTTCTGTAGTCGGCTGTATGAATGATGAAACCTTTAAGGTGTATGAAAAGCAGTTTCAGATCACCAATGAAGAAAAAGAATACGTTATTAAGGTACTGGCTGAAAATGCTGCGGAAGCCGTGGGTTCCATGGGGGATGACACCCCTATGGCGGTACTTTCCAGTCGGGTAAGACCTTTTTATGATTATTTCCGTCAGCAGTTTGCCCAGGTCACTAATCCGCCAATCGACCCTATTCGTGAAAGCATTGTCATGTCCCTGGAAACCTGTCTGGGGGCAGAACAGAATCTGTTTGAAGAAACCGCTGAACATGCCAGCCGTCTGCTGGTGGATTCACCTGTACTGTCCTATGCCAAGTATGAAAATCTGATCAATATGGATGATCCGGCTTATGCCAATGAAATCATCAATCTGAACTATGATCCTCAGTTAAGTCTTAAAACAGCCCTGACCAATGTCTGTGAACAGGCAGAACAGGCCATTAGAAACGGCAATGTAATTATTGTACTTAATGACAAAGCACTGTCTAAGGATAAAATTACCATTCATGCTTTAATGGCTACTAGTGCGGTACACCATCACCTGATTGCCAGAGGTCTGCGCTGCGATGCTAATATTATTGTTAAAACCGGTACCGCACGGGATCCCCATCATTTTGCCACCCTGATAGGCTATGGTGCGTCTGCGGTTTATCCTTATATGGCTTATGAAACCCTAGCCAAGCTTATAGAACATAAGGAAATTGAAGACTGTGATATCGGTAAGGCAACCAAGGCCTATCGTAAGGGCATTAATAAGGGGCTGTACAAGGTAATGTCCAAGATGGGCATTTCCACCATTGCCAGTTATCGAGGTTCCCAGTTATTTGAAGCCATTGGTATTGATGAAGAAGTCACCGAAATGTGTTTTAAGGGCACCACCAGCCGCCTAGCCGGTGCCGGCTTTGAAGATTTTGAAAGTGACCAGCGCTTCCTCAACAAGATTGCCTGGAACCCCCGTAAAAATAATGATCACGGTGGTATTTACCGTTATGTTCATGGTGGTGAATACCATGCCTATAATCCTGATGTGGTTCAGTATATGCAGCAGGCAGTACAGAGCGGGGATTACAATGCCTATAAAAAATATGCTGATGAAGTAAATATGCGGCCCATTGCTACTTTGCGTGATTTACTAAAAGTGCGTGAGGATATTGAGCCTATTGCCATAGATGAAGTGGAACCAGCCGAAGCACTGTATAAACGCTTTGACAGTGCCGCCATGTCTTTGGGTGCACTGTCACCTGAAGCCCATGAAACCCTGGCAGAAGCTATGAATCGTTTGGGCGCCCGTTCCAATTCCGGTGAGGGCGGTGAAGATCCGGCCCGTTACAATACCGTAAAAGTGTCCAAGATCAAGCAGATTGCCTCCGGACGTTTCGGCGTCACACCCCATTACTTGGTGAATGCTGAAGTGCTGCAAATTAAAATCGCCCAAGGCGCCAAGCCCGGAGAAGGCGGTCAGCTGCCCGGCCACAAGGTGGATGAGAACATTGCCCGTCAGCGTTATTCTGTGCCTGGTGTCACTCTGATTTCACCACCACCGCATCATGATATATACTCCATTGAGGATTTATCCCAGTTAATCTACGACCTGAAACAGGTCAATCCTGATGCACTGGTTTCCGTTAAACTGGTTTCCGAACCGGGTGTGGGTACTATTGCGGCTGGTGTAGCCAAGGCCTATGCTGACTTAATTACCATTTCAGGATATGACGGCGGTACTGCGGCCAGTCCTCTGGCTTCAGTTAAATACGCCGGTTCTCCCTGGGAGCTGGGACTGAGTGAAACTCAGCAGGTCTTATGTGCCAATGATCTGCGCGGTAAAATCCGTCTGCAGACTGATGGTGGTTTAAAGACCGGCCTGGATATTGTTAAGGCCGCCATTTTAGGGGCAGAAAGCTTTGGTTTTGGTACTGCACCTATGATTGCCATGGGCTGTAAATACCTGCGCATCTGTCACCTTAATACCTGTGCCATGGGTGTGGCCACTCAGAATAATATTCTGCGCATGAACCATTTTATCGGTAAAGTGGAAATAGTGATGAACTACTTTAAGTTTGTGGCTCAAGAAACCCGTGAATGGATGGCTTCTTTAGGTGTCTCCAGGCTGGAAGATCTGATAGGTCGTACTGACTTACTGGAAATACTGGAAGGTCAGACCAACCGTCAGAGCCGTCTGGACTTAACACCCTTATTAAAAACTATTGATGATGACAGCAAGCCCCGCTACTGTATAGAGCCGAAAAATGAGCCTTATGATAAGGGCGAAACGGCAGAGAAAATGGTGGCTGATATACTGCCGGCGATTGAAAGCCAGTCTGGTGGTACCTTTGAATATGAGGTGCAGAATACCGATCGTTCAATCGGTGCCCGTCTGTCCGGTGAAATTGCCAAACGCTATGGCAACCTAGGCATGTGTGAAAACCCCATTACTGTTAAGATGAAAGGTTCTGCCGGTCAGAGTCTGGGTGTCTGGAATGCCGGTGGTCTGCATCTGGAAGTGGAAGGTGATGCCAATGACTATGTAGGCAAAGGCATGGCCGGTGGACGCATTGTCCTGTTCCCGGCCTGCGGAACCAGCTTTAAAACCAATGAAGCCGCTATTATCGGTAATACCTGTCTCTATGGTGCCACCGGCGGTAAACTGCTAGCGGCCGGTCTGGCCGGTGAACGTTTCGGGGTCAGAAACTCCGGGACTCATGCGGTTGTTGAAGGCATTGGTGATCATGGCTGTGAATATATGACCGGCGGTGTTATTACCGTACTGGGTGAAACCGGACTGAACTTTGGTGCCGGTATGACTGGTGGGTTTGCCTATGTGCTGGATTTGTATAATAACTTTGTGGATCGTTATAACCATGAGTTAATTGATATTAACCGCATCAATAACGAAACCATGGAAGCTCATTGCCATTATCTGAAGGGTAAAATTGAGGAGTTTGTCCAGACCACAGGCAGTGAATGGGGTCAGCATATTCTGGATAATTTTGCTGATATGAGCGGTAAGTTCTGGCTGGTCAAGCCCAAGGCGGCTTCCATTGACAGCCTGCTGGAAACACTGTCCACTGAAGCGGCCTGAACAGAACCATCGGCATACAGAAACTAAATTTATGATGGCGGAACAGCAAGTGAGCCGCATCAAGCGCTACTACTTAAGGTAAAATTATGGGTAATATATTCCAGTTTTTGCAAGTTGACAGAAAAGATCCGAACAAAAAAGATTCACAGCAGCGGATCACTGAATATAAAGAAATTTACGAAATCTTTGATCATCAACGAACTACCGAGCAGGCGGATCGCTGTCTGGATTGCGGTAACCCATATTGTGAATGGCGCTGCCCAGTACATAACTATATCCCTCACTGGCTGCGTCTGGCTAAAGAAGGCAAGATTATCGAAGCGGCAGAACTGTCCCACCGAACCAATTCCCTGCCGGAGATCTGCGGTAGGGTCTGTCCACAGGATCGTCTCTGTGAAGGCGCCTGTACTCTGAACAGTGATTTTGGTGCCGTGACCATTGGCTCTGTAGAACGTTATATTACTGATACCGCCTTTGAACAGGGCTGGCGTCCGGATCTTTCAGAGGTCAAAGATACCGGTAAAACTGTAGCAGTTATTGGTGCCGGGCCTGCAGGTCTGGGCTGTGCTGATGTATTGATACGAAATGGCGTTAAGCCGGTGGTTTATGACCGTCATCCTGAAATCGGCGGCCTGCTGATGTTTGGTATTCCTGAATTCAAGCTGGAAAAAGGTGTGGTTAAAAAACGCCGTAAAGTTCTGGAAGGAATGGGCGTCGAGTTTGTGCTTAATACCACTATTGGTGAAGGCATCACCATGCAGAACTTGCTCGATAAGTATGATGCAGTCTTTATGGGCATGGGGACTTATACCTCCATGACCGCAGGTATACCCGGCGAAGATCTAGACGGTGTGCATGTGGCACTGGACTTCCTGATCTCCAACGTTAAAAACTGCTACAACTACGAAACTGACTTTATCAGTATGGAAGGTAAAAAAGTGGTCGTACTCGGTGGTGGTGATACAGCCATGGACTGTACTCGTACCTCTATCCGTCAGAAAGCTGATCAGGTATTCTGTGCCTACCGTCGTGATGAAGCCAATATGCCCGGTTCCAAAAAAGAAGTTCAGAATGCCAAAGAAGAAGGCATTCAGTTCCTGTGGAATCGTCAGCCGGTAGAAATTGTCGGTGAAAACGGCAAGGTAAACGGTATTAAACTGATCACCACCCAGATGGGTGAGCCGGATGAGCGCGGCCGTCGTCGCCCTGAGCCCATTGAAGGTTCAGAAGAAGTGGTTCCTGCCGATGCCGTGCTGATTGCCTTTGGTTTCAGACCCAATCCACAACCCTGGTTTGCGGATTATGATGTCACCCTGGATGAGCGCGGCCGGGTAGTCGCCCCGACAGAACAGGAATTTACTTACCAGACCAACAACCCCAAAATATTTGCCGGCGGTGATATGGTCAGAGGCTCTGACCTGGTGGTTAACGCTATTTCTGAAGGCCGTCAGGCAGCAGAAGGTATACTGGATTATCTGGATGTATAAATCATCTCGGTATTGACTGGGTGACCGTGCATATACACCCTCTCCCTCTGGGAGAGGGCAGGGTGAGGGCCTCCTTCAATTTTTTAATCTGCCGGAGCAGAATTAATGACTGAACTAAAAAACGATCGTTTCCTGAAAGCCTTATTACGTGAGCCTGTAGACATGACTCCTGTGTGGATGATGCGCCAGGCCGGTCGTTATTTACCAGAATACCGGGCTACCCGAGAAAAAGCTGGCAGTTTTATGGATTTATGTATGAATCCGGAACTGGCCTGTGAAGTGACTATCCAGCCTCTGGAACGTTATCCTCTGGACGCAGCCATCCTGTTTTCTGATATTCTGACCATACCTGATGCCATGGGACTGCAGCTGCGTTTCACCCATGGTGAAGGCCCAAAGTTCGACAAGCCCATTACCTGCAAGGCCGATGTGGATGCTTTAGGTATTCCTGATTCGGAAGGGGAGTTAAAGTATGTTATGGATGCGGTACGCACCATCCGCAGAGAACTCAATGGTAGAGTGCCCTTAATCGGTTTTTCCGGCAGTCCCTGGACACTGGCCACTTATATGGTTGAAGGCGGCTCAACCAAGGAATTCGGCAAAGTCAAAGGCATAATGTTTGATGAGCCACAAACCATGCATAAATTACTGGGCACTCTGGCCCAGTCGGTAACCTCCTACCTTAACGCCCAGATAGCCGCCGGTGCTCAGGCGGTGATGATCTTTGATACCTGGGGCGGTGTATTAACGCCAAGAGATTACAAAGAATTTTCCCTGACCTATATGCAGCAGATTGTGGAAGCTCTGACCCGTGAAAATGACGGCCGTAAAGTACCCGTTGTACTCTTTTCCAAAGGCGCCGGCGGCTGGCTGAAAGAAATGGCTCAGACCGGCTGTGATGCATTAGGTGTGGACTGGACCATGGATCTGGCTGACGCCAGAGCCATGGTCGGGGACAAAGTCGCCTTACAGGGTAATATGGACCCCAGCATCCTGTATGCCAAACCGGAACGCATTGAAGAAGAAGTCAAAACCGTCCTGGCCAGCTACGGCAAAGGCAATGGCCACGTCTTTAACCTGGGTCATGGTATTCATCAGCATATTGACCCGGAACGGGTCGGGGTGTTTATTAATGCGGTGCATGAGTATAGTAAGCGGTATCATGAAGAGCAGGGTTAGAAGAGCAGCGTTCAGAAAGAGCCAGAGCAACAGAATTTATCTTTAAGTTAGTACAAAATATTTTGATATTTTACTTGACTGAAGAAAAAAAGAATTTAAACTTTTTGCTGAACGCTGAACGCTGAACGCTGAACGCTGAACGCTGAACGCTGAACGCTGAACGCTGAACGCTGAACGCTGAACGCTGAACGCTGAACGCTGAACGCTGAACGCTG